>JAGBGU010000057.1 GCA_017935785.1 Bacteroidaceae bacterium | reverse complement strand
TAACAAGTAGCGCCAAATGTCATCCTGAACTTGTTTCAGGATCTCACTGCGAGCCTTTACTAACCCCTGACTGCGGACAGATGCTGAAACAAGTTCAGCATGACCATCTGCTTGAGGTTTTCGCGTTTTGTTATATAGAAGAAAAGAGGGAATAACGGATCCGCTACAGGCTGGCATACCACTTAGAATCTGTTTTGATTTTATTTCGAGTTCCCATTGCGGACTATTTTTGAGTGGATTTTCCTTTGTGAGTTGAAGAGAATAGTGGACTATTCTCGAAATTCACGAAGGGGAAGGCGGCAAAAAGAGTCGCAAGAGATCCGAAATTAGCATCCTTACAATAAAGTATGAACTTATCCAATAAAATAAAACAGATTCTTAGAATTCCGACAACAAAAGCCCCGGGGCTGGCGGCTCCGACATGCCACACTGTGTCCCGGGGCGTGTACTGCGATGTACCGGAAGGCGGAAGGCCGGCAGGGTGCTGTACGGCGTCGGCTGGCTCATGGCCGCCTGTTCCCAAATCTGTTTGTTTCAGCCACCACGTTCATGCTTAGGGGCATGAGGCACTTTGGGCGGTTTCCCTTTTTACGCTACGTTACCGGCACTCCGATGTGTCTTTTCCGCCCTCGCCGGTCAAGGGTATGGACATGCAACGGAGATTTTGGGGGTTAATCCATCCTTCCGGACTGATGCTTCTTATCTTCCCCACTCCCTTTACGGGAAGTGTGCCTGGCCTTTTCGTCCATGTATGCGCGGTAAACGCGCAACTGGGCTTGAAAGACTAGCCGGTACTCTTCTGGCTGGTCGTCCCCGTACTCATCCAGCAACAGCCCCACTTGCATAAACACCTTTTCCACGGTTTCGTATTGCAGCGTTGCATCGGGATGGTCCGGATGCAGTTTGGCCACAGTGCGCGGATTCATGTGTATGGCACGGGCAAAGGCACGGTCAGCAGTCATACTCAGTCGTTCTCTGATTTGGGAAATCTCCCGGACAGCGGTGGTAAGCCAACCGGGGTCGCCTCTCCCGGCTAACTGATCCATGGACACTGTCTCTGGTTAAGTGAAGTTGCGGACCACTTACAGCCCGTATGTCTACACCGTCAGAAGACAGTTTCAAGCGCAGAATTTGCCAGGTGCACGAATGGATTTGCGTTAAATATTGTTAAAGTCAGCCGGTTTTAAGGCTCTCTGCTGCACGCCATAGCGTACAGCACCGCTAATCAGAGTCGTCTTATCTTTGCAGCAGTTTCACAGAACGTTCATCCCGGCCAAAAGGCCAGAGGATTCATCGGCAAAGATACAAAAAAAGTAAATACAAACAAAATTATGTAAAGTTTTTATACACATGAAGAAAAGTAATTTTACGGAAAACATGCAGCCCACACGGTTCCTTTCTCTGGGCAGCACCGTGCCCTCGCCAACCACATGGGCACAAATTGTGGAAGAAATACAAAACGGCACACATGCGGTACAGACCAAAGCATACCGAGATGCATTCCTGCGCCAGGAGGCGGCAGAATCCGCCGGAAATGCGGAGGAGGCCCAACGCATGAAGCAGCAAAAGATGCGGATTAAAAAGGCACAACCGGCCTTCCTTTGCAGCGCACAAGTGGAAAAGGGGCGTTCTTCGGCACATGTGAAAGCCTTTACAGGGCTGTACATGATTGATTTTGACGAGGCAGACGCTGACCTGATAACAGAAGCCTTGAGAAAAATCCGGGCAGACAGACATACTTTCCTTGCACACACTACCCTATCGGGAAGGGGCATACGCGTCATCGCCCGAGGCACGACGTGCAAGGACGAGAAAGGATTCTCCCTGTGTTGGACGGCCGCCAATGAATACTATGCACACCTGTCGGGGCTGGCTTATGACACACAATGCAAAAACCCCACCCGCCTGTCTGTTATCTGCCACGATACCGATGTCTATTTCAACCCCGATGCCACACCTCTACCCACACCGGCACCACTGAGCATACATACTGCAATGAAGGTGAAGGGACGAACGGCCACCGCATCGTCAGCCGCCCCGCTTGTGAAACAGCTGGTGGAAAAGGAAGGTGCCGCATACGAAGCTGGTCGGCACAACGACTATGCATGCCGCTGCCTGTACTGGATGAACCGATTCGGGGTGGCGCAGCAACAGGCGCAGGAATGGGCCATGGAGGATTTCGCCGACTACGAGGCCACACATCCGGGTGCCATTGCCGGCATAGTACGCAGCTGCTACGCCCTCACCCACGAGCACAAAAAATACCGGCTGTCCGACTATAGCAAGAAGGGTGCCGCTCAACACGCAAAGAAGGCGTCAATTGATGAAATGGAGGCCTTCATTACCGAGAGATACCGGCTTCGTAAAAACATGATGAGCCATACCATTGAATACCAGTCTGCTGAAGGAGGTGATGGATGGAAGCGAATGGACGACTCGTTCGAAAACTCGCTATGGTGTGCCATGGAACGTCAGGGCATCCACACCGAATTCTTCAGTCTGCGCGCCTTGCTCGTCAGCGACTTCGTCCCGGAGTTCAATCCGTTCCAATCCTATCTGGGCACGCTCCCGCCCTGGGACGGAAAGACCGACCACATCGGGATGCTGTGGAAACGTGTACGCTGCAAGGATACGGATGCGCAGACTTTCGACTTCTTTGCCCGCCGTTGGTTTGTAGCCATGGTGGCATCGGCACTGGACGAGCAGGTGGTAAACCACCAGATTCTGGTGCTGCTGGGCAGACAAGGCACGTTCAAAAGTTCGTTCATGGAGAATCTGCTGCCACCAGAACTGCGGGCATACTACACCTCCAAGACCAATTCTATGCGGCTGACCAAGGACGACCATTTCGCCCTGACAGAAAATCTGCTCATCAACTTTGAGGAGATTGATTCCATGTCGCGTTCGGAACTGAACCAGTTGAAAGCGCTGACCACCGTAACTCACATCCAGGAACGCCCGCCTTATGCACGCAACAAAGTACGTCTGCCCCATGTGGCATCGTTCTGTGCCACAGGCAACAACCTGCAGTTTCTGACTGACGACACGGGCAACCGGCGCTGGATGCCTTTTGAGGTGGAACATATCGAAAACCCGTGGACGAATCCCCTCCCATACGAAGGCATTTACGCACAGGCAAAAGCCCTGCTGGATTCGGGATTCCGCTATTGGCTGCAAAACAGCGAGATTGACCGTCTGCACCGCCACAACAACCAATTCGAAACACCCAATATGGCACGCGAACTGGTATTGAGCTATTTCCGCAAGCCACAAAATGACGAGTTACCGCTGTACCTGTCGGCGACACAAATCCTTTCACGCTTCCCGCCCAATATCAGAGTTTCTGCCACACAAATAGGAAAAGCCATGAAGGATTTGGGTTACAAACAGATAAGAACCAGGAGCGCACGATTCTGGGCAGTAGCGGAACGCAGTGGATTCGACATCATCCACTCCCTTCCTGAGGAACCGTTGTGACATGTGTGACACTGAATATTACAACCTTTTATGGAGAAAAAATAAAATGACCGCCTTTAAGGCATACCATTTATTTCCATTTCTGAAAAAGTTGCATAAAGTACGTGTCACACATGTCACAGAAACGACATTCTTAATGGTGGCAGTTATCAGCCAACGGCCAATAGCTAACAGCCAATAGCCAACAGCCAATAGCCAACAGCCAATAGCCAACAGCCAATAGCTAACAGCCAACAGCAAAAAAAATAAAAACCAACTGTAAAAAAACAAAGACATGAAAGCAATGACAAAAGCCGAGCTGGCAAGAGCGGCCGGTGTATCAACCCGCACCTTCTCCCGTTGGCTTATTGCCCACCGGGAAGAGTTGCTACTACTTGGGGTTTCGCCCCATGCCCACATTATCCCTCCAATAGGTGTAAAGTATATCGTGGATACCTTCTGTATTGACGTCCCGGACAATGAGAGGTGAGAGATGAGAGATGAGCGGTGAGCGGTAAGCGAATTCCCATTAATCATTAAACGTTAAACGTTAAACATTAAACGCCAACAGCTAACAGCCAATAGTAAAAAAAAACGCCACTTTATGCCAGTTCCCGCCAAGGGCAGCCAATAACTGACAGTGGCGATGGCAGATGTCGTACCTTTGCATTGTGAACGGGAAGACGTTCCCAAACACAAACAAAAAGACTCCGGAGCAAAAAATGTCTAACCACAAAAAAGAAAACGTATGATTGACTATTCAGTTTACTTGATGGGAAATCCCACCAAACCCGACGCGGCACCCAAGGCATATGCCCGTGCCCAGGTGAAGGAAGTTGTATCCTTCAACAAATTTGTAAAACACATTGCCGAACACAACGGTGTCTACACCAACGGCACCATCAAGGGTATCATTGCCGACCTTACCGAATGCCTCATCGAATACCTGCTGAACGGGCATAAGGTTACCCTGGGCGAACTGGGTTCCTTCTCCATCTCACTGAGCAGCAACGGAGCCGAAAGCATCATGGACTTTACTGCTCATCAGATCACCGCGGTAAACATTGTATTCACACCCGGGGAGGGCTTTGAAAACCTGATTGCACGAGCCGAATTCAATCCCGTGAGCAGCCGTGCCGCCCAGCTGGCCACTTACAAGGCCGAACGTGCCGGAGAAACCACCGTGGATTTGGAAGCCGCCAAGAAGAAGCCCGAAACGGAAGAGGATGAAGGCGGCGACAACACGCCCAACAATCCCGTAACCCCACCCACTGGCGGAGGCGGAGATGAATCGGGCGAAGAAGATGACGGCGGACTGGCCGGGTAACAAAACAAATGACTGCCTTCATACACAGCAATGGAGGCAGTCATCCTAACCATTCCCTATAATGAAACTCTTAATCGTATTATTCTTAAAAACGACAAGTATGAAAAAGACAACCTGGAAGAGCGTCCTGCTCTATATTGTGCGAATTCTTGAACTGGTACTCACCGGCGCTGCCGGTGGTGCCTTGGGCGCGGACCTGCTATAAACGGCCGACACCATGCGCACCATCACACTGATCATTGTACACTGCTCTGCCAACGTGGAGGGCAGTGTACTCCGCATGGCGGACATTAGGGCATGGCATCTGCGTAAAGGTTGGAAAGACTGCGGTTACCACTATGTCATCCCCACCGACGGCACCATAGAACAGGGGCGTCCCATTGAACAGCCCGGTGCACACTGCCGCGACCACAACCGCCACAGCATCGGTATCTGCTATATCGGTGGGCTGGCCGCCGATGGCCACACGCCCAAGGACACCCGCACACCTGCCCAACGCAAAGCCTTGACATCACTGTTACAGGAACTGCACCGGAAATTCCCCAAAGCCCTCATCGTGGGCCATCACGACCTGAACCCGCACAAGGCCTGCCCATGTTTCGATGTCCACAAAGAGGAGTATCCGTAACCAGAATCTCCACGTATCACGCGTATTAACACGTAATTTTAGATACTTGTGATACGTGCGATACGTGGAAAATTTTTCTTTCGCGAGATTCGCGGGATTGGCGTGAAGGTCAAAAGACATAATCCTTGTGATACATGAGATACGTGGAAATCTTTAAACCCCATGTTCGCAATAAGCATCATTTCCGCAAAAAGGCCTTGTTTCTTATAGAACAAAGCCTTTTACAAATTATAGAGTCCTAATAGATACACATGATGAAAAATAGGCTAATCCTTAAAAAAATTGGATTCATCCCAACACTTTCCGATATATGTATAACAATTCTTTCCGCAGGCAACAATTCTAGAAAGGACAAAAAAGAAATTATAACTAAATGGCCGTTTAAACCATTCACTAAGGTATTTCCACTCAATGTACAGATGTTCTATTATGACTTTTCCTATTGATTGCTTCGTTCTCATTACAGAACCACTTCGCTCTCGTTGATAATAGATAGTATCAGCTGAAGCCAACTTCATATCTCTAATATTCGGTGAAATACGCAAACAAAATATAGAGTCTTCGCTTTTTTTCAAATCAAGAGGGAAACGATTGTTGCCAATTATATTTCTGTGTATAAGCTTTGCAACTGGCGGCGAAAGGAAAGTCCTGTAACGGAATAATGAAAAACCAGAATTTTTGCACCCCTCATAAGCACTTGTTATAAAATTTCTTTTCTTTTCATGAACTTGTTTGGTAAAACAATAAGAATTTGCACAGCCAACACAAGAGGGAGAACTAACCTTTAATAAGTTTTCGAGATAATTCTCAGACACAACATCATCATCATCCACGAAAGCCAGATACTCACCACACGCATTGTCAATCCCTATATTTCGGGCGTTTGAGACACCAGCCTCCACAGTATGAATAAAATTCACAAACATGCCCTGCAATTTCTCGCCAATGTATCTTTCAATTTGTGACTTATATGGTTCTGTACACCCATTCAGCACCAATATAATCTCAAAATCCTTCTTTGGAAAAGTTTGTGCCATCAACGATTCCAAGCATACCCACAAGTAATCGCCCGGTTTATAGGTTGGTATAATTACACTTACTAACATTTATTTCTTAAATGAAAATAATAATTTGTATAAATCTAAAGCGTGCTTTGGGAAAAAACTGAACAAATATCCTTCAACTCGATATTTCACTACTGTTGATCTTCTATAATGATATAGCAGTTGTTTGTTGTTCGCAAAACAAGTATTGAATTTATCCTGCTCAGATTTATCACATTTCAATATAAAGTTCAGCGAATTGTTAAGATACATCGATATCATATTATGAAATATGTATTTATCTTCTTCCTTGACATGTTCGTCACAAAACTGGCTAAGATGAGGACAAACTACATTTATCAAATCATACGATTTCTTCGGATTTGGTTTTCCCATAATTGACTGATCGTTGACATAATAATTATAGACAAGTCCATTGAGAAAGGATATCTTAGAAGCAAGATAGTGCATGCGAGGGGTCAGTTCCGAGTCTTCGTGATAAATGCCTTCATAGAAACGAAACTTGTATTTGTTCAGGAAGGAGGTACTGACAATTGAGAAAGGAGCTTCTGGCCTTAATCCTTTAGCTAAAGCCTTAGGGCCAGGCACAAAAGTCGTATCACAAAATATCTGAGTACTGAACTGATTTTCTCCATTATTACGACATGAGCAGATACAAAGGATATCAGGTTTTTCGTCCCTCAACTTTGAAATTATACGTCCAAGACTATTATCTTCAATCCAATCGTCTGAGTCCAAGAAGAAAATATAGTCTCCTTGCGCTTTGGAAATACCAAAGTTTCGTGCAGAAGAAAGACCTCCATTTTTTTTTGAATATACATGTATATTTTTATACTGCAAAGACAATTTTTCAGCAATTGCTAGTGAACCATCAGGACTCCCATCATTCACAACAATAACCTCATATTCCGACTTTGGAACATTCTGCTTTTGCGTAGAGAATATACATTTCTTGATGTACTTCTCTACATTGTACATTGGAATTATAATAGTTAGTATCATAATTTACTTAATATCCTTTCAATATACCTAACTGATTGTAGTCTCATTTCATCAAGTTTGTCAATCTTACCTCTGAGGCTTAACAGATAAGCTTTATCCCAATTAATCACATCCCGATAATCCAGACATGATTGTTCTACACCAGCTGCTACTAATAAAGATTGTAGGCGGCTGTCATCCTTGTTCGACTTGTCGACAATACCCAACAATGGTTTACCATGAATTAAAGAAAATGCCACACCATGAAACGATGTTGTAATGACAAATTCTGCATTTCTGAAAAGCCATACAAATTCTGCAGGTCCACCCGCCTTATACAAGATTGAATTAGGACGAAAAGCATCTTCTTTTCTACCAACAAGATACACGACCTTATATCCCAATGTCTGCTGAACATAATCTATCTGCTTTTGAACTTCATTGGATACATTACCAATCATATAATTCAGAATATATACAAGAATGAACTTTTCCTTTAATTTAAAAACAGATTGGTCAGATAATTCTCTCCATTCATCGGCTGTCAAAAGGAGAGTGGGATCACAACATACAGTTGCATCCTTGCCTGTCAGTTCTTTAACAATGCTTATACCAGTTGACTCTCTAACAGATATCTCATCGTATTCAGAAAGCAGTCTACTATACAATGGCGCCTGTTCACTATCAATCTTTGTTGTTGCAAAACTGGACGCATAGGAGAACTTGGGTTTGTCTGTCGGAGCAAAACCAAGAAAAAAATTAGAATCTGTACCTGCAAATCGAGGGTTCCATACTTGGTCACTTCCTGTTATATAAGCATCATATATTGGTGGATTATCTTTTATGTTTTGCTCGTTATATGACGCTGCAGATAGTATAAAATTGTTTTGATAGAATGCTTCAAATCTCTTCTTTTTTCTTGCAGTAGGAAAACCCACAACTGCATTACGCAAGAAGATTATAATAGTCTGAATAATGGCACTAATGGTTATTTTCTTCTTATTGGCTGGAGGAAATAAGTAATCAATCAATTCATTGTCATAACCCATCAGAAACAATTTCCTCTGCAAAGCATACGCTTGAAGTGCAGAACCATAGTTCAGCACTTTATGCATAGTAATGATACCAATCTTCATAACATAGACTTTAATTTAGTAATTACACGTTGAGAAAAAAGGACAATCTTAAAGACAACTCCATTCAATGTGAATCCTTTTCTCAAAAGATACATTACAGCAGTTCGTGTTTCTTTCGCCTTTGCATTCTGCTTCATTTGACCTTCAGCAACGACCTCAAAAGGATGCTCAACAAGTGTGACATTCTGTAAACCTTCAACAACCTCTCTTCCCTTCGCGGTAAAAGCCACAAGAGCGCTAACTCCTTTTTGATTGTCTTTGTAAGTTTCTCCCCACAGGTCACCAATGCGGATATCTGCAGAAGATTTGTCATACTTGTATTTACACTGTTTTTCACATTGAGGTCCAAGCGCGACATCACCTAAAAATAACTTGTAAAATAAGTCACCCTGGGACAATCTTGATTGTATATAAGTTTTTTTTTCCCTTATTAACAAATTATAACTATCGTGCCAATCTACTGGTTTTGAAGTATTTTCACCATCCATCCCCATCAACCAACTATCATGCCAGCCATAATCAAATTTATTGCGCCATGAAGCATACGTGACCTTACCAATATTCGGTTCTAACATTTTGATATAGGCCTTCCAAACCAACATAGAGGGAACGCAATGACAATAGAAATCCATCAGAATAAAATTATCCTCACAACGGAACTTTCGAATCATTCTACGGAATGAATCAATCTGACATGGTGTTCCTGTTATCAAATACTTTTGACCTTTGCGATTAATCTTTTTAAAAGCCTTTTCAGTATAGCTTTGAATATACTTACTTCCAATAGACTGCACAAAATCTTCAACGGTCGTGGCTATGTAATGCTCTGCTCGTTGTTCTTTAATATCATAACGACAACCAACAGCATGATAACCTTGCTCAATAAGTTGTTTGCCAATCTCAAAGCCAATACCGCCAGAAGAGCATTTTCTACGAACTTCTTCATCATTGCTATATGCTGCCCATGATTTAATGTGGATTTCCTCATCTTTAAGAGCGCGCTCCTCATGATTGAAAGCACATACGTCTAGACAAATGCCACAATTTGTGCATTTATCTGGCTCATTTATGCGAGGTTCGTAAAAACCATCTCTATTTAACTCTATAGAGATGACCTTCTTGCCACAAGAGGCTGAGCATAAGCCACAGCCATAACAATCATGGATCTTACTTATGTTGTTACATTCCATTTATCAATATAGTATTTCACTTTTTAGAGCATCTAAATACGAATGTCCCCATTTGGTATCAGGCTCCATATAATTCCCCTCTCCCCATTCATTCCATGAGTCAAGAAAGATGAGTTTGTGTTCAAAGTCCTTATCTTTTATATACTCTAATGTCTGATGCACATGTCCTTGAAAAGCCTGAGGTGTTGGATCTTTATATATACGAGCTTTTTTACCACGTCTGGAGGTACAATCATAACCAGGACAAATCAAAGGATAGCAATTCTCTATTCTATTCTCCTCGAAATGCATTTTGGACATGATTTTTGAATAATCAAAGACCAATGTACACATATTAAGTCTTTCAGCCATGGAACGTTTTAATCTCGTTATGAATTTATTTGGAGCCATACGCTCTTCTGCTGTTTGACGTCCGCTTCGAATCAGTCCGTCAAATCCTAAATTCATCATATTCGCAAATGAATCTGCATCAGAAACCCAAAGTCCAACAAAGTAAATTCCCTTTAACCCGTTCTCTTTAGCAAGGTTTCTCCATTCATCCATAAACTCCCTAAGTCCCTTAAATCCTTTAGGGTCATAAATTATAAATAATGGTTTCCCTTCTACTGTTATATAACGATTATCCTTAAAGAATGGCAAACAATAGTCAAAATGCAGTTTGTTATCCTCGGTACCAAGATATTTCATTTCCGCAATCATTTTCCGTTCTTTATTCTTTACGCCTTTGGTCCAAGTTGCTGTTGACCACTCGTGATTAGCCCAACCGAAACAAATAGGGAGGTCAGGTTTGCCATCTGCAAGGACCCACTCAGCAGGTTTTTCAAGTAACATTCGACCTTCACCAAACCAATAGTGCCAATACATAAAGCCCTCAACACCTGCATCACGGGCCATTTCGGCCTGTGCAATACGAGTCTCCTGGAGTCGTAGATCATAGAATCCTAAATCCTTAGGTATACGCGGTTGATGATGTCCTCGCCATAACGGCTTTGCATTTGCCACATTTGTCCACTCAGTAAACCCCTTCCCCCAATTTTCATCATTCTCAGGAATGGGATGGAATTGAGGCAAATAGAACGCTATTACTCTTGCTTTTCTCATCTTCGTATTATCTTTTCATTAATAATTCTTTTTAAGTATAGTTTCTCATTTTTAGAGAACAGTATAAGGAAACTCAGCACCACAACCAGCAACAATGAAACTAAGCAACAGGATGTAATGCCGATAAATTCCTCAGAAAAAACATTTTTAAGATAGAACATTACTGCTGAAGATAACATTAATATTGCACCCATAGGAAGTATAAGTGTCTTAAAATATTCTCTTATTGAAAATAAATAGAACACCTTTTTAAGTATAAATAATCTAATTAAATGAGCGATTGAGAAGATAGTGATAGACACATAATAACAAATGTTGATAGCGAGCCCTTTCTTGTATAATACTACAACGACAGGTAATGAAAGTAATGTGAAGCCATCAACAATACCATGATAGATTTTTACTTTTCCTGCTGCTTGAACAATGTTGGTTATAGGATTTGAAAGAGTTAAAATTAGTGTGTAAATTAATGTCAACCTGACAAAATCAACCATATAGTTACCAACTTGCCCTAACCAAGTTGCTAAGATTTCTGGAGTACAAATAAATATCGGAAGTATTAACATATACATTAGCAGGAATGTTGTTTTTGTGCCAAATTTGAATAGCTTTAAAACATTATCATATTGCTCAGCTGCATAACTTTTAATTAGAGGAGGTTTAATTGCCAAAGCGAAATTTCCCGCAAAAATCGTAACGGTAGATGATATTTGTACAGATATAGCATAAGCTGCATTAGCTATTGGGCCCCAAAATATATTTAAGACAATATTTAGCCCTTGAGTGTTACACATTCCAGCAAGTGCACCGAACAGTGTCCATGAAGAATAAGAAAAAACGGATTTCAAAGCAGCTTTATCAATTATTCTACCCAATTTAGATTCTGGGGCAATCTTGATACAGAAAGCCACATATATCATGCTTGTACAAATATGCACGACAGCAACTAACAGAGCATAAGTTTTCAGTTGGTCAAAATCAATCACCTTCAGACTATATACAATCAGTAATTTAAAGAAAACATCAGCGAATGAAATATATGCATATATACCCATTTTCTCTTTTGCAATTATCATTGCCTGAAAAGGATTTGCTAAAAGTGAACAGACAAATGATAATAAAGCAAATTGAAAAACCCACATTGCTGCGTCTTCTCTGCTTTCAGGTATTGTCATTTTATTATGTAAGAACCAAACACCTACAGTTTCAGCAACTATTATTATAATTATTGACAAAACAAAATAGGTTAAAAATATAGTAGAAAATAGACGTTGTCCTTTATAATTTTTGCTATCCTTACCAAACTCGTATGAGAAGAAACGCTGAGAGGCATTAGTTAAAACATTTGCAACAACAATAAATGTTGAAACAATACCGCCGACAGCACTATAAATACCATAATCCTCCAAAGTTAAAGTTTGAAGAACTATCCTAACTGTATATAGAGATACAGCCATGGATACGAACATTCTTAAATATAGAAATATGGTATTCTTTACAATCCTATTTGAATCTAAATATGCCATATTGTATACATTTGTACATTATGAAACTTTATTTTTATTTGAAAAAGAAATGCACGCTACAAAAAAGAATATATATGCTATAATTTGTAAATTTTGTAGAAACGGGTAGCAGAACAGATACATTCCTCCCTTTACACAAACATTCATAACATAGTGTATTGGGATTAATTTATAGAAATGTATGTTGCCATTATTGGTTTTAGTTTGTTCCAATATAAAAAAAGTGAAAATAATCACTAAAATAGGAGTCAACCATGGTCCAAAATCTAACACAAAATCTCCGATATAAGTTGTAAAGATCGAATCATCTGTGGCCATATAGCTATATTTATCTCGAGTATCGAAAATACCTGAAGGCACATCAAATCCAGCTAAATCTTTAAACAGATTTATAGTACGATCTCCGTATCTAACACCCCCCAAATCAAAAGCATATTTATTGAAATACAAATTTGCCTGTCCGATATAATATAACATACTATCAAAACCTCCTTCATTTAAGTCACCAAATCGTGATATTGTTAGGATGAGAAACAGGAAGGCAACCAATACAGCTAATGAAAAGCCAATCACTCTGACAGTTTTTTTTACTTTCTGACTGTAAAGGTCCTTGAACAATAAATAAGATGCAATCAAAGAGAGGGCTACAAGAGTTACCATGGTTCTATTACCTGTGGCTAAAGAGATAAAGATTGATGAAAGAATAGACATCGTTAATATCGAAATCAAGAATTTCTTTCCTTTAGGTATTGTCAGATAATAAAAATACACCAAAACAGCACAATCACTGAATATATTATAGAAAATAGAAAGTAAATTAGAAATAGCGCCATCTCCTTGATGTCCTGAATCTAATCGTTCATTATACAGTTCTTCTCCACCAGAAGAATCGAGCAAGAGTCTTATAAGCCCCTCTTGAATGTTAGAAATTGCAGATGGTAAATAAAGAAGAGTACAAAGAACGTAAATTATAGAAAATGTCTTTAATACTATCTCAGGGGGTGGTATAATTTGTTTCACTTTTGCCTTATCATATTCTAACACAGGTTTTAGGCCAATATATAATAAGGCAAAGAGGTAAACAAACTGGAGTATGTGCATGCTACCAAACTCATCTGCATGACCCTGATAAAGAAAAAATGATGAAACAGCATAAAGAAAGTATGTAAGTAGGATGAACCCACCTGATGAAAGAGAACCCATACATAGTTTCCAATGCTTATAAAAGACAAAAGCCCAGACAATAGCATAAATCGCAATAAAAGTAAGGCTATTCAAATAACTTTGATCATTGAACATTTGATTTTATCAATTTAGCAATAACATTATCTATTGTTATACACACTTTCATAATACTTCTCATACTCTCCACTTGTAATATCGCTCAACCAGGCATCGTTCTCCAAGTACCACTTCACGGTCTTCTCAATCCCTTCTTCAAATTGAAGTGACGGTTCCCAACCCAGTTCTTTCTGAAGTTTAGTAGAGTCTATCGCATAACGGAGGTCATGACCTGCGCGATCGTTCACATAAGTAATCAAATCTAATGAGTAGCCTTCTGGGTGGCCCAAAATACGATCTACGGTCTTAATTATCACCTTTACCAAATCAATGTTCTTCCATTCATTGAAACCACCAATGTTATACGTTTCAGCTATCTTCCCTTCGTGGAAAATGAGGTCGATTGCACGGGCATGGTCTTCGACATACAGCCAATCACGCACATTTTCACCCTTACCATAAACTGGCAGTGGTTTGCGATGTATAATATTATTGATGAAGAGTGGTATCAACTTTTCCGGGAACTGATATGGACCATAATTATTACTACAGTTAGTAACGATAGTCGGCATGCCGTAAGTATCATGATATGCTCTGACAAAGTGATCACTACTGGCCTTCGCTGCACTATACGGAGAGTGCGGATTGTACTTCGTATCTTCGTAGAAGAAATCGGTGCCGTAAGCCAAGTGATGTTCGCAAGAAGAAGCCGTAGTAGCAAACGGAGGCTCGATACCTTCCGGATGAGTCAATTCCAACGCACCATATACTTCATCCGTAGAAATGTGGTAGAAACACTTTCCTTCATACTTTTCCGGAAGCGATTCCCAATATAGCTTGGCTGCTTGAAGCAAAGCCAAGGTACCCATGACGTTAGTTTGTGCAAATGTAAATGGGTCTTTGATGCTTCTGTCCACATGGCTTTCAGCGGCCAAATGAATGATGCCATTCACCTTTTCATTCTGCATCAGTTGATAAAATGTTTCAAAGTCGCAAATATCCATCTTGACAAACTTATAGTTCGGTTTATCTTCGATATCTTTGAGATTGGCCAGGCTACCTGCATAGGTGAGTTTATCCAGACAGATGATGCTATATTCCGGGTACTTACTCACAAACAAACGTACTACATGGCTACCAATAAATCCGGCACCACCGGTAATTACTATATTTCTTTTCATTTTATTATTTCTGATTTATGATATCATCTATAGCAAAACTTTAACGGCTCTGTCTAATACGGGACCTTAACCCCGAAGGTTTCCATAATCTTGGTCTTGTCCAGAACCGAATAAGATGGACGTTTTACAGGCCAGGGGAACCCGTTACTATGACAAGGCAAAATGTTACAGCCCATATTCCCTGCATATTCCGCAATCATCTTGGTAAAGTAAAACCGTTTCCTAACTGTCCATTAGCCCCCACTACTAATATATTCATAATTATAAGTAGAGATCTTCGTTGATGTCGAATGGAGAATCAAAATCCTTCAGGCAGACATGGCTGATGTCTTTTTCTGAAAGGATGGCGTTCTCTGTTGGGAGTTGCCAATCAATACCTAGGCTGTCGTCTTTGATACTAATGCCTCCATCGGCTTCGGGTGCATAAAAATTATCACACTTGTACTGGAAAATAGCCGTATCACTCAATACGGCAAAGCCATGTGCAAAACCTCTGGGCACAAAAAATTGGCGATGGTTATCCTCTGAAAGTTCTACGGCAACGTGCTGACCGTAAGTGAGGCTGCCTTTACGGATATCTACGGCAACATCGAGCACTTTTCCCTTCACACAACGTACCAATTTGCTTTGTGTGTAAGGAGGGCGTTGGAAGTGCAAACCTCTCATTACGCCATAACCGGACATACTTTCGTTGTCTTGTACAAAGTTGATTTTACGGACTTTTTCTTCAAATTCTCTTTGTGAGAAACTTTCAAAGAAGTAGCCCCTGGAATCTTTGAAAATTTCAGGTTCAATGATAATCACTCCTTTAATTTTTGTTTCTATTATTTTCATAGATATATTTTGTATAACTTGTTGTATGGCTCATGTTTATTGTGTTATTTCTTCCATATCCTTCATCCCATTAAATTTTGAAGCAAAATAGAGCACTCTATTCCATTCATATATTATCCCTTAAAGAATGTTATTCCTGTTTCATTTTCTCATTTTTGTTAGTATTCTTCTAAATCACCAACAGGCCACAAGCCACATCTAAAAACGACCCATTTATTTCTACCGTCTTATAATCAAGTTTACTAAGTTACAAATTCTAGTATGAGAACTGACGTCTTTTATTATTTTGTCATCCCCATCCCCCACTCATACACTTCATCAATCACAGGTACGTCCACACCCTGGCGATGGGCTTCCTGATGGACATAGCGCAAGCCGTACAGGAAGTCTTCCTGGAAATAACGGCTGTTGAGGTCGGGCTGCCAACCCACTGCGGTCTGTATCATCGGTGTGGCTATGCCTTTGAAACTGGCAATAGAACGGATCTTACGGGTCAGGCTTGGGGCATCCGTGCTCTCGTAATATGGAAGGATAGGCATCAGATAGTCGGGAGCCACGGGCAATTTGTCCAACAGGCGGAACAGTTCCTCGTCCATCTGTATCAAAACTTCCGAAGCTTCATCAGTCCATTCTTCATAGAACAGGAACTGACGGTCATAATAGGTATTGGGATTCCAGTCCTTGAAAAGGGAATAAAGGCGTGCGGGATGCAGAAGGGGGTTGCTGTTGGTGAAACTGGCTTCGTAATGGTTGTTGAGCAACTGTACGGGTGCATCAAAAAAGCGCTCTACCATAGCCCGGAATTTTTCCTTGTCCGCACTGCGTTCCACGGCTATCTTATGGCTGTTCTTATAGCCTAATAACCTGGCCTTGCTGCCATACATCTCGGTACGGGCAATGAAGGGCACACGCTGGAAACCCCACAGAGGGACATCTTCGGACAGCACCTCCATTGCTTCAAAGAAAAAACCAGTGGAGGAGAATACGGAACCTACGTATGTCTGCGCATTCACATAGGGGCGAATCCTTATAAGTTCTTCCCGAATGGCATAGCCGGGAAGACAAAGCAGCACCATGGATGCACCGTGCAAGGCTTCCTCAGGATTACCGCTTACCGTGTGCAGACTTCCGTTCAGCACTTCGCCCTCGGGCGTTACCACCTCAATGGTGCGGTTCCACCGCTCCGGCCTGCGGGTAAGGATATTTACCTTCATGCCCTTCTTGGCACTCAGGTAGCCCGCTATCACATGTCCCAGCGAACCGCCGCCACAAATGCACACCGTATCCATCATGCCAGTTCCTTTAATGCTTGTACAAATGCGGCATTATCCGCACGGCCACGAACGGCAATGCGGACATACTGCTTTCCGGCAAATGCCGATTTGGTGCCGCAATCCTTGATGAGGATGTTATACCGCTTCAGCAACAGGCGGGTCAGCTCGGTTGCCGTATATGTTCCGGTCACCTCGCACAGGAAATAGTTGGCCTGCGAGGGTATTACCCGCAGATAGGGTATGGTCTGCAACTCCCCGAAGAAACGGTTACGCTCTTCTATGAACAGACGGCAGGCATCGGCATAATCCTTCTCGTACTTGCCAAAGATCTGCAGATAGAATTCGGCAAAGGAGTTGATGTTCCAAATGGCCACCTCTTTCTTCATACGGGCTACCAGTTCCTTGTTGGCCGAAGCCAGGACGCCCAGACGCAAGCCGGGAACACCGTATGACTTGCTGATGGACTTCACCACCACCAAATGGGGATTGGCCTGAAGCTGCGGGTTGTGCAAGAGCGAATTGTGTTCAAATCCGTCCGTAAAGTCTACAAAACTTTCGTCCACGATTATGGTAATTCCCTGGCGTCCCGCCCATTCGACCAAGGGAAGCAGCTCGGTCATTGGGATGAAGTTGCCCGAAGGGTTGTCGGGATTGATGAGCAGGAGCGTAGAAATGTCCTTACCGGAGAAATACGTCTGCACGTCCGCTGCCGTATAGGCGAAGTCGGCGTTCTGGGGCACATACTTCACTATGCGTTCCGCCACGGCACGGTTGGGATATTCCTCGAACGTGGGATAGACTATGCCTATGCGTCCCTGCACATGATTCTCTATATAGCTTTTGATGAGTTCGGCCGCTCCGTTTCCCACCACCACATACTGCTGGCTGATGCCAAAGTATTTGCCTGCCAGCAACGAGTTGACATACATGCCGGAAGGATACTCGGTGAGCAGTGCGTCGAAGTTGGCCCGCAGCTCGTCCTTCATCCGCGCACTGGGATAATAGGGATTTACCAGATAGCAGTAATCCTTAAGCTGGGGAAAACGCCAGTATCCGCCGTAACGGCGGTGATACTTTTCAAGCAGTTCCTCTTCACTGGCAAAGAGTGTCTCGGCAATGTCCAGATCCTGTACATCGTCTATCTCATACCACTTCTCGTTTGTTATGGGAAGGGCCTTGAGGTCCGACCGGTCCAGTGCCGTAAGCACACGCAACACCTGTTCGTAATACTCGTTGTTGCCCATGGCCTTGCTGTAAGCTTCGAGGAAAGGCACATACTGGCTGCACGAAAACTCCCGGCTGAACTTATAGATGTTGCACGTTTTATAGTAATGCTCCACCTCGGCATACTTGAACGCCTTCTTGGGTATGAAACTCACAATGTCATTGTCCTCGGAAAGGCGCACCATGGTACCGTCCATCCAGGTTTCATACTTTGCCACCAGTGCCAGATTGGGATAGGGATTGCCAATGATCAGGTCCAGCATGGCGCTGTCAAAGATAAGGTCCGATTCCAACAGCAGCGTATCGTCCTCCTGCATCTGTTCCCTGGCAAGTCCCAAGGAATAGATATTGTTGGTCTTGTCATAAATGGGGTTATGGATATATTCTATCTTCAACTGGCCTTCATAGCGGTCGCCGATATGGCGGATCAGGTTCTCGCCTTGGTAGCCCACAACAATCACCACCCGGTTCAATTGCAACACAGACAGTTGGGTAAGCATACGGTCAATCAAACGGATACCGTTCACCGGTACCATACACTTGGTATTGTCCCTGGTCAGTTCGCCCAGACGCTTGCCCATTCCGGCTGCCAATATTATCGCTTGCATTGATATCTATTCTTTTCCTTTTTAAGACTATATATTTTTTCAATCCCTACGGAAAATATCGCGGGTATACACCTTTTCTTTTACATCATCCAAAGCGGCATCGTAGCGGTTGGCAATAATCGCCTGTGACTTTGCTTTGAATGCGTCCAGATCATTCACTACACGGCTGCCGAAGAACGCAGTACCGTCTTCCAATGTAGGTTCGTAAATAATGACTTCGGCACCCTTGGCCTTGATGCGCTTCATAACGCCCTGGATGGAGCTTTGGCGGAAGTTGTCGCTGTTGCTCTTCATTGTGAGACGGTATACTCCGATGACGGGAGGATTGAACGATGAACGTTGAACGTTGAAAGGGGAGTCGTACTGGTTGTTTTCCGAATAGCCATACCATCCGGCAAGACGGAGTACCTGATCGGCAATGAAATCCTTACGGGTACGGTTGCTCTCTACAATGGCTGACATCATGTTCTGGGGCACGTCCTGGTAGTTGGCCAGGAGCTGCTTGGTGTCCTTTGGCAGGCAATAGCCGCCATAGCCAAAAGAGGGGTTGTTGTAATGGGTGCCGATACGGGGGTCGAGTCCGATACCACGAATGATGGCTGCAGCATCGAGGCCTTTCATCTCGGCATATGTATCGAGTTCGTTGAAATAACTGACCCGCAAAGCCAAATAGGTATTGGCAAAGAGTTTCACCGCCTCTGCTTCCTTCAATCCCATAAAGAGCACGGGAATGCCTTTGGTGTTTTGTTTAGCGTTTTGAGTTGATAGTTTAGCGTCAACAGACAACGAACAACGGTCAATAGTCTGTTGTCTGTCGTCTGTCGTCTGTTGCCCACCAATGGCGCCTTCCACAAGAAGCTGGGCAAAGGTGTGGGCCGCGTTCTCCAACTTTTCAATGTCGGCTATAGCCTGGATGGCCTGATTGGCCGCAAATTCCTCTGCTTCTTCGATGTATTTGGGAACGCCCACAATGATGCGGCTGGGGTAAAGATTGTCATAAAGGGCTTTACTCTCGCGCAAGAACTCGGGTGAGAATAGCAGGTTGAACTTATGGTCCTTCAGTGTTTCATCCGTCACAAAACGCTGTGCGTACTTGGCATACAGATGACGGCAATAGCCTACGGGAATGGTACTTTTGATAACCATGACAGCCGAGGGATTGACACTGAGCACAAGATTGATGACATCCTCAATGTGATGGGTGTCAAAGAAGTTCTTCTGTGGATCGTAATTGGTGGGCGCTGCTATGACCACAAAATCAGCATCCTTGTAAGCGGACACTCCATCGAGGGTGGCCGTAAGTTGCAGTTCCTTCTCGGCAAAATATTTTTCTATATACTCGTCCTGGATGGGGGAAATGCGCGCATTAATCTTATCCACCTTCTCTTGAACGACATCAACCACTGTTACGGAATGGTGCTGGCTCAACAACGTGGCAATACTAAGACCCACATACCCTGCTCCGGCTACTGCTATTTTCATATCTTAACTGATTTCTTATTCAAACTAAAGCGCACAACGATTATTCGTTCAACGCCAAACGCGCATGTTCTACCTCCTCTATCACATGAAGCAGATACTGGCCATACTGGTTCTTGATCATGGGTTGTGCCAACTGGCGCATGCGTTCGGTGGTAATCCAGCCTTTGCGATAGGCGATGCCTTCGAGACAGGCAACCTTGAGACCCTGGCGCTTTTCAATGACTTCAATAAACGTGGAAGCCTCACTGAGGGAGTCGTGTGTGCCAGTATCCAACCAGGCGAAGCCGCGGCCCAGGGTCTGCACCTTCAGTTCGCCATCCTTGAGAAACTCCTGGTTCACGGTGGTGATTTCCAATTCGCCACGGGCGGAGGGCTTGATTTGCTTTGCCACACCGACAACTTTATTGGGATAGAAATACAGGCCCACAACCGCATAGTTGGACTTGGGACAAGCGGGCTTCTCCTCTATGCTCAGGCAGTTGCCATTGCGGTCGAATTCGGCTACGCCATAGCGTTCGGGGTCGCTGACCCAATAGCCGAATACGGTGGCGCGATGTTCTTCCTCGGCCTGACGGACAGCCTCTTTCAACATGGCGCTGAAACCGGCTCCATGGAATATATTGTCACCGAGCACCAGACAAACAGAATCGTCGCCTATAAACTCCTCACCGATAATGAAGGCTTGTGCCAAACCGTCGGGTGAGGGTTGCTCTGCATACTGGAAACTGACCCCATAATCGCTGCCATCGCCAAGAAGACGTTTGAAACCGGGAAGGTCGTGAGGCGTGGAGATTATCAGTATTTCGCGTATGCCGGCAAGCATCAGCACCGAAATGGGGTAATATATCATGGGCTTGTCAAAGATGGGGAGCATCTGTTTGCTAACGCCCTTTGTTATGGGATAGAGGCGGGTTCCGCTGCCTCCGGCTAATACAATTCCTTTCATTATTATTCCTTATTAGAAAGCAAAATTTACATTTCTTGCAAATTTAGCCATTTTTTCTAACATGAAGAAATATAATAATGAAAAATAATGGAAATACAACATTTCCATTTAGTTACTATAAATATTGGGCAGATACAAGCAAAACTGCTTCTAAAAAAGTGGCCCCGGGAATATCCCAGGGCCACAAACTATCCATAAATTATATGACATGCTATTTGTCCGAGTCTTTTAACAATGTGCGCAATTCGCGATATTTGTCCTGACCAAACAACTTCCAGCCCGCAGAAAGGCAAAAACCGATGAACGTAAATGTCAGCACAACTTTCTTACGGCTGTTACTAGCTGACAAAGGCTGTACTGCCGGTTGGATTACTGCAAATACAGGCCTTTCCTGCTGGATCTTTGCCTTTGCCATTTCTTCTTGCTGCTTCATCTGTACATATATTTCCTGAGCAAGCATGGCCTCCTGCTGAAGACGCTGTTTTTCGCTATTGACCGACTGCAAAATAACACTACGATCATAATCCACACTGGCAGCATACGCATTCTGTGCATTAACCATGGCCAGTTTTGCCTCATCAGACATTTTTTTGTAATACAAATAATCCTGATATACTTTTTGAATGCGATAATTAGACACAAAATTCTGCAAACGCTGGCACACGGTATCTGCAAGCTCTTGAGCTACCTTTGGGTCATTCATTGTTACCCGTACATTTGTAACACCGGTTTTTTTATCCACATCTGTGAATATGATCTTACGCAGGGCTTTAATAACCCTTGTCTGCTCCTTGTTGAAATATGAACCAGAAGAATCCACCTCATTCACTTGCCCTTCTTCACTATCTTTCTTGAAAAGGTTTTCTTTCCAAAGGGCAAAAGCGGACTTGGGCTTATGTTTGCCCAAAACAAAATCATACAAACGTACCTGTTCTGCCGGTTTGGTTCCCTCTTCCTGATCCTTTGGAGAAACATAAGGATTTACTTTCACATCAAACAGGCCAGCAAGGAAAGAAGTGCTGCTACTGATTTCCGGGAACAACGTAATATTGAGTGCGTCATTGCTGGTATTCAAAGCTAAATTCCCCACACCCAACAAGCTTGTAAGACTTTTTAAACTGGTACCTGCACGCGAAGTCCCTGACACTTCAGGCGCCAACGTAACTTTTACTGTATATATTCGTGCTGAAGTCAAAGCCACTACACATCCCAATATGCCGCTTACAATCGTGACAGAGGCTATAAATTTTTTGTGTTTCAGGAGTTTCCTTATTAAGGAAGCCCAATCTATCGTGATCTCATTATCCTCTTGAGCAGGGATGTTCTGATAATTCGTTTCCATCAATCGTCTACTTTAAAATATTAGCAATAGAGGCTGCCATGGTTCCCAAAGATGTGGCTGTTGTGGCGATACCCAAGATGTTACTCAAATTAGATTTCCTCTCGCCCTTCATCGGAACAATTATTTCAGAACCTGGTTCAACTTTTGTCCGGCCACTAGCCTTACTTATATGGCCATTCATCGCTATCATGTATTTCTTGCGCTTCTTTGCATTGTCCGAATAGCCACCAGCCTGTTCTATATAATATTTTACAGATTTTCCAGGCTCAAAAGTAACTTCATTGGGGCTTAACACACATCCCTCTACTCGCACAGTACTGGGGTATACCGGTAAAACCAGTTCGTCCCCTTCTCTTAAAACCACATCATAGCCACTGCCGGGACTGGCCATGGCCTTTTCCATATTAATGGCCACATAATAGGTTGTACTCATATCAAGCGCCAAATCAGGAATAGAATCACTACCTGTAATACCTGAATTAACTGCAGATTTCATACGGGCAAGTTCCTCTTTGCTAACCTTTCGCACCAAACGCGCGCCCTTCAGATAAGCATAATCGGTAGCACCACCAGCTTTTTCCAGCAAATCCGTCAGACGTTCTTCACGTTTCGTCAAAGGATAATTACCCGGAAAATTTGCTTCACCGGTAATCTTCACATATTTACTGTTGGTATAACTCGGACTCTTACGAACAATGACCTCGTCATAAGGTTCCAGTTTAAAGCCGTTTTCTCCTTCAATCACATAATTGTCCTTTACACTGAAACTATACATCTTGGAAATTTCGGATTCAGCAACTTTTGCATTTGGATTCTTTACCCTTCTTATTACATCCACACGCGCCAACGATGCACTTTCCAACAAACCACCAGCCCTAATAATAAGGTCTTCAAGCGTCATATTAGATGCATAGACTATTGTACACGGATCAGCGACTTCCCCGCTAATCGTCAATGTTCCAGCATCTGAAAGATCAAACTTACTGGGTATATACAACTCATCATTATTACGCAAGGCCACATCTGGAACAGTTCCATTCAGAATGCCTTCAACATCTACGGACACCATTTCCAATGAACGATCGTCACGTTCACGATTCAAGATACCCCTGTTTGTAAAAGCATCCGGCATCAATCCCTCTGCTTTTTTAATAAGAGATTTTACCGTATTAGTCTCACCATCAAGCTGATATATACCACTTCTGTATACTGCGCCCTTAATACTGATCTTATTCTTAAATCTTGAAACCAATTCACCAACTTCTACCTCATCTCCATTTTTCATTTGAAATATTTTCCGGTCCATTTCATTGACTGTACATACCTCATATTCTTTACCAGTCTGACGGACTACTGTCAGATTATTTGTATACGCGCCTTGCGCAAAACCTCCAGCATATTCAATAAGACGTTCCAAAGACTCACCATCCTTCAATTCAAAAAGCATGGCACGTTTCACTTTTCCTTTTACCCTTACCAAATTCTTGTATGAAGGGACAAGAATTACATCACCCTCATCAAGACGTATATCACCACTGCGGTTACCATTCATTAAAAAATCGTAAACATCTACTGTTGCAATATTCTTTCCGGCCCTGTTTACTATAATATTGCGCAATGAACCTGGTTCTTTGATTCCTCCAGCTGAATACAAAGCATGAAATACTGTTGAAAAACTCGACAGGTTATACGTACCAGGATAAGCGACATCCCCCATTACATTTATTTGGATGGTGCGAATCTGCCCTAGGCTCAAACGTATATCAGTACCTTCTCCTTCTTTATTAATTCCGGCATATATTGCGGCCAGTTTCTTTTTCAAATAGATGTTTGCATCCTCAATACTCATTCCATTCAAATAGACTGGGCCCAACACGTCTATATTTATACTTCCCTCAGGAGAAATGACACTGCGTAATGTGGTTTGGTTAGCGCCAAAAATATCAACAATCACCTCATCACCAGGGCCTAACTTATAATTCCGAGGAGTTGCCAAATTTTCACTTGGCGCGAAATTCAACCGTTTATTCCGAAATATATTACGGCCAAAAACCTGGTCGGAAAGTCTTATGGTATCTTCCTCTATACTATCGTTTTCCTGGAAGAAGTCTTGCTCTTCTAAATTCTCCTCTCCCCTTTTGATTCTATGGCGCCTTGATGTTTTTTCGCCAGTTTCTTTCCCCTTTCCACCAGACATGAGCTCTTTCTCGTACATTTCTTTTACACGCATAATCTGCTGACGAGTAACGCCTTTTAGAATAAGTTCCTTGCCTATTGTTTCCTTCGTTTTTCCTTCCGCAATAGCAGCCTTTGTATATTCCATCACTTGCTGATCTGTCATAGTACTTTGAGCCATTACATTGACTACTACACAAAGGGAAAATATCAGGGCTGAAAATAGCCGTATACACTTCATAATTCTTAATGTTTATAATTTTTTGCGAAAGTACAAAAATTATTTCTAATGATGAAATTCTTTCCATAGAATTTACCGCAAAAATCATATTTTGCACACTAACATTCGAATTACCCCTATAAACTGATCGGCTTTTAAAAAGATAGCCGTATAGGTATCTATACGGCTATCTTTTATAGTGGTGCCACCAGGAATCGAACCGGGGACACAAGGGTTTTCAGTCCTTTGCTCTACCAACTGAGCTATGGCACCTTTTGCATTTGCGGGTGCAAAGGTAGAGTATTTTTTCCATTCAGCCAAATTTTTCGCTTAAAAAATATAAAATGTTTGCATATCTGCAAGGTTTGTCATACCTTTGCACTTGCTAACAAAGCATTCGGAAAGTAGCGCAGTTGGTAGCGTACTACGTTCGGGACGTAGGGGTCGGGAGTTCGAGTCTCCTCTTTCCGACTTTAAATATAGAGCACTATGAGAAATAACATCTCTATCATGTTGCTTTTTATTTTTATATTAGGCATCAACACTAATGTCTTTGCCGAAAGTCAGGATACAATTATCGGTAAAGCATCGTACTACTCAGACAAGTTACACGGAAGAACCATGAGCAACGGCAGGCCATACCACCGTGACAGCATGACGTGTGCTCATCTGAAATTTCCTTTTGGGACCATGCTTAAAGTCAGGAATCCGCTGAACGAGACGGAGGTGGTGGTGACCGTAACAGACAGAGGACCATATTCAAAGAGGTATATCATAGACCTTAGCAGAGCAGCGGCAAGGGAATTGGGACTGATTCATCGCGGGTGGGCCATGGTGGAAATTACGCCATTCACTCCACAGAAAGTACCTTATAAGCTAAAAGAAGTACTACCGGAAATCCCGGAACTGAACATTGAATACTCTCCGATTGCCATTTATCCTGATCCGGCATGGAAAGACGACAGTATCATCGCCCGCAAGAAAGTTGATACGGAAGATAATAAATAACGCTAAGTCCTGCGTGGGACACGCATAAAAAACCGAAAAACATGAAAGACAAATTGTTATGTATGGCTATATGGCTTATACTATGTACACACATGTCGGCACAAGGATGGTCATCTATTCAAGAACATGGGGTTCTTCCGACTAACACTGCTGTAGAGAACACAAAGAATCTACAGAAAGCCATAGACATGATGGAAGGAAAGGGCGGTACGCTCTTTATAGAACCTACAGAGGGAGGATATCCCATTGACGGCGGACTGATATTAAGACGCAACGTTTCACTGACCGGTGTTCACGGCCCAACAGGACGTGGGACTGCCACAAATGACCGCCGAAAGCCAACAGGTTCTCTCTTTATTATCCGCGACAAGGAAAAACCGTTTATCACCGTGGAGTCGGCAACACAAATAAGGGGTATCCAATTTTATTACCCGGAACAAGCATTCGACAAGCCAGACAACATTATCCCCTACCCTGCCACAATCCAGATGTCACAAGAAAATGCCGTTCAGGGGGTAACGCTTTCTTGCCTCACTTTTTATGGCGAGTATATGGCCATGGACTTCAGAGCCAAAGAGCCGCAAATATGCGAACAAATACTGTTTGAACACTGCTATGGATACCCCCTAAGCGGGCGATTTATAGCCATAGACCGATGCTATGACGTTCCACGCTTACTACACTGCCACGTTAACCCGGCAAACATGAGAGAATTTGGACGAAGTTATCACAGGAGTGTCATAGATGAAGTTGTAAGGCAGAAGACTTACACTTACTGGATTGACCACACAGACAACGCCCAATTGATGGATCTGTTTACATTTGGGGCACATGGCGGCATCTACCTAGGTGCCGAGACTTATGGGCAACTCACCAACTTTAATTTTGACTGCGTTTGTATCGGCATTCACAAACTGGGAAGCCAGTGGAAAAACCGGAACTGGCAAATATCCCAAGGTTCAATAATAGCAAATGCCGGGGAGAAACTGGAAAGCATTCACCCGATACTTATAGAAGGCATAGGACACACTTCTATCAGCAATGTAGAAGCTTTTTCCGGAGACAACGGTGCATTGACCAACTGGGCATCATCATGGGACTATATGACGGTAACATCAGGGGCTACCATTTCTTTGTCAAACTGTAGAATGAGCGGATATAGTAGTGCTAAGCCAATCAACGCTCACCCAGATGCAAAAATATATGCGGCGGGCTGTATTGACAAAAACAATGAATTCTTCGAAATAAGGCCCTTAGACATACAAGAAAATCAAGGAAGATAAAAAAGAAATCGCCCAATATCTTTCACAGACACTGGGCGATTCATTATTGCAATATAGAATTATTCTGCTGTTTCAGTAGCATTTTCAGTCGCTACAGGAGCTTCTGTCGCAGGAGCTTCTGCAACAGCCTCAGCTGACTTCTTTGAAGAGCGACGAGTACGCTTAGCCTTCTTGGCAGTCTTTGCCATATTCTCATCAAAGTCTACCAACTCTATGAAGCACATTGCGGCATTGTCATTAGCACGATAGCCGGTCTTGATGATACGGGTGTAACCACCGGGACGGTCGCCAACTTTGGTAGAAATGGTGGTAAACAACTCGGTAATAGCCTTCTTATCCTGAAGATAGCTGAATACTACACGACGAGAGTTGGTAGTATCCTGCTTACTCTTGGTAATCAGGGGCTCAACATACTTCTTCAAAGCCTTAGCCTTGGCCAGAGTCGTAGTGATTCTTTTGTGCATAATCAGAGAGATTGCCATATTTGACAACATAGCAGCTCTATGAGATGCAGTACGACTCAAATGGTTAAATTTTTTATTATGTCTCATTTGATTTAATCTTTATCTAATTTATATTTTGTAATATCTGTTCCAAACGAAAGATTCAGACTCTCGAGCAAATCATCAAGCTCAGTGAGCGATTTCTTACCGAAGTTTCTGAACTTCAAAAGATCAGTCTTATTGAATTGAACGAGATCGCCAAGCGTCTCAACATCAGCAGCCTTCAAACAATTGAGGGCACGTACTGAAAGATCCATATCAACAAGTTTGGTCTTAAGAAGCTGACGCATGTGAAGAACTTCTTCATCAAATTCCTCATTACCTTCCAAATCAGAGTTCTCTAACGTAATCTTGTCATCTGAGAACAGCATGAAATGGTGTATGAGAATCTTTGCAGCATCCTTCAAAGCATCCTTCGGGTGAATGGAACCGTCTGTAGAAATTTCGAGTACGAGTTTTTCGTAGTCAGTCTTCTGTTCAACACGGAAATTTTCTACGTTGTACTTTACATTTCTAATAGGAGTGTAAATTGAATCGATAGGAATAACATTAACATCGGTACAGAATTCACGGTTCTCCTCTGCAGGAACATAACCGCGGCCTTTGTTAATAGATATCTCTATACGCATTGTTGCTTTGGCATCTAAATGGCAAATAACTAATTCAGGGTTTAACACTTCAAATCCAGTCAGATACTTATTGAAGTCGCCAGCCTTGAACACAGTAGTATTCTCGACAACAACGCTAACTTTCTCGTTCTCGAATTCGTCTACTAATTGCTTGAATCGAACTTGCTTCAAATTCAAGATAATGTTGGTAACATCCTCTTTTACTCCAGGAATGGAGGCAAATTCATGCTCCACTCCAGAGATAGATACTGTATTGATGGCAAAGCCATCTAAAGAGGAAAGTAGAATGCGGCGCAAAGCATTACCAATGGTAGTACCAAAGCCACCTTCGAGGGGGCGAAACTCAAATTTACCATATTGGTTATCCGCCTCCAACATTATCACCTTATCGGGTTTTTGAAATGCTAATATCGCCATCCTTAATTATTATTTAGAATACAACTCAACGATTAACTGCTCCTTGATATTCTCAGGGATATCTGCACGTTCGGGCTTGTGCAAAAGCTTTCCGGCCTTCTGGTTCTCATCCCACTCTAACCAAGGATACTTGCTGTGGTTGAAACCAGCCAGACAGTTCTGGATAACCTCGAGGCTCTTAGAGCGCTCGCGAACACCTACAATCTGACCAGGCTTTACCGAGTATGAAGCAATGCCTACAACCTTACCGTCAACAACAATGTGCTTGTGGTTTACAAGCTGGCGAGCAGCATCACGAGTAGGAGCAATACCAAGACGGAAAACGATATTGTCCAAACGGCACTCAAGATTCTGCAACAGAATCTCACCGGTAATACCACTGGTACGCGCTGCCTTATCGAACATGTTGCGGAACTGCTTCTCCAACAAACCGTAAGTGTATTTTGCCTTCTGCTTTTCAGCTAACATGATACCATACTCAGAAGTCTTTCTTCTGCGAGAGTTACCGTGCTGGCCAGGAGGAAAATTTCTTTTTGAAAGAACTTTGTCTGCACCGAAAATTGCCTCACCGAAACGACGAGCAATTCTTGATTTAGGTCCAATATATCTTGCCATAACTAATATCTAAAATTTAAAAGGTACTGGTAAATGATTATACTCTTCTTCTCTTGGGAGGACGGCATCCGTTATGGGGCAGTGGGGTTACGTCCACGATCTCGATTACCTCGATACCTGCACCATGTACTGTACGGATTGCTGACTCACGGCCATTACCGGGACCCTTAACGTAAGCCTTAACCTTGCGCAGTCCCAAATCAAAAGCAACCTTTGCACAATCCTGCGCTGCCATCTGAGCTGCATAGGGAGTGTTCTTCTTAGAACCACGGAATCCCATCTTACCAGCAGAAGACCAAGAGATTACCTGTCCTTCTGAATTGGTCAATGTTACGATAATATTGTTAAAAGAGCTATGTACGTGGAGCTGACCATTTGCATCAACCTTTACCACTCTTTTTTTTGCTGCAACTGTTTTCTTTGCCATATCAATTATTATTTAGTAGCCTTTTTCTTGTTAGCAACAGTCTTCTTCTTACCCTTACGTGTACGGGCATTGTTCTTTGTACTCTGACCACGAACGGGAAGACCATGACGATGACGAACTCCACGATAACAACCGATATCCATCAGTCGCTTAATGTTAAGTGAAATTTCACTGCGCAGATCACCTTCTACCTTGTACTCTGCACCAATAATTTCACGAATCTTACCAGCCTCGTCATCAGTCCAGTCGCAAACCTTCTTGTCCTTGTCTACGCCTGCCTTTTCTAATATCTTGGCTGAGCTACTGCGACCTATTCCAAAAATATAGGTCAAGGCGATTTCGCCTCTCTTGTTCTGAGGCAAATCTACACCAACAATTCTAATTGCCATATACTATTAATATTTCTTTTGCAATAATGTTTAACCCTGACGTGTCTTGTACTTGGGGTTTTTCTTGTTAATCACATACAGACGACCCTTGCGACGAACGATCTTGCAGTCGGGGGTACGTTTCTTTAAAGAAGCTCTTGTTTTCATATTGATGTTTTTATTTGTATCTAAATACGATGCGACCTTTTGTCAAGTCGTACGGACTCATCTCTACCTTTACTTTATCACCGGGAAGAATCTTAATGTAGTGCATCCTCATTTTTCCTGATATGTTACAGATAATCTTTGCACCGATTTCAAGTTCTACTCGGAACATTGCATTGGAGAGCGACTCCACTATTATACCATCTTGTTCAATTACCGCTTGTTTTGCCATGCTCTTTAATATTTCAATAAATCTTCAATTTCCTTAAAACTGGAGAGAATATCAGCCTTACCTTTATGGACAGCAATTGTATGCTCATAATGTGCAGCCAGTCTGCCGTCACGTGTACGGATTGTCCATTTGTCAGGCATCATGTAAATTTGTGGTGAACCCATAGTAATCATAGGCTCTATGGCTATACACATTCCATTTTTAAGAAGTGGACCATTGCCACGACGTCCATAATTAGGAACTTGAGGATCTTCGTGCATTTTACGGCCAATACCGTGACCTACAAATTCACGCACTATCCCATAGCCTTTTGATTCACAATGATGCTGCACAGCATAGCTAATATCACCTATTCTATTGCCTGTTACAGCTTTCTCTATACCACTGTACAGAGATTCCTTGACTGTTTGCAGGAATGCAGAAATTTCTTGAGATACTTCACCTACACAAAAAGTATAGCATGAATCTCCATTGAAACCATCTAACAGAACCCCACAATCAACAGAAACTATATCGCCTTCTTTGAGCGGTTCTTCATTAGGTACTCCGTGAACCACCTGATCATTTACTGATGTACAGATGGATGCTGGAAAAGGCTTACCATACGGATTGGGAAAACCAAGAAACGTAGGCTCTGCCCCATGATCTCTTATGTATTCTTCTGCAACCTTATTCAATTGATTGGTGGTGACACCCGGCTGAATAGTTTTACCAATCTCAGCCAGGGTCTTTCCGACCAACAAATTGGCTTTTCTCATCAATTCAATTTCATCCTCAGTCTTAAGAAAAATCATATCTGAATTTCTTATTGAGCTGACATACCTGAACGTCCATGTATACGGCCAGAACTGAGCAAACCGTCATAATGGCGCATCAACAAGTGGCTTTCTATTTGCTGCAAAGTGTCCAATACGACTCCAACCAAAATCAACAAAGAGGTACCTCCGAAGAATTGGGCAAACTCGGGCTGAACATTCATTAAACCTGCAAAAGCAGGCATACAAGCAATAAGAGCCAAGAACAGAGAGCCAGGGAAAGTAATGCGTTCAATTATTCCATCAAGATACGCACTGGTATCCTTTCCTGGGCGAACACCTGGTATAAATCCATTGTTACGCTTCATATCCTCAGCCATCTGAACTGGGTTCAGTGTAATAGCTGTATAGAAATACGTAAACGCAATAATCAAGAATGCAAACAACAAATTATAACCAAGGCTTGTGTGATCTGACAATGTCATTAAAATAGGAGATGCATTTTCACCACCTGCTATCATTGTAACCAAAGTAACAGGTATAAACATAATTGCCTGAGCAAAAATAATAGGCATTACGTTAGCTGCAAACACCTTGAGGGGGATATACTGACGTACACCACCAACTTGCTGTCCACCATACATACGCTTAGCATATTGTACAGGCACTTTGCGTGTACCTTGAACCAAAAGAATGGCACCAAGAATAACCACAAAGAGCAGAAGAAGCTCAATCAAGAACATTACAAGACCACCTCCGGTCAGATTATTCAAACGAGAAACAACTTCCTGTCCAAAAGCCTGGGGCAATCTTGCGATAATACCCAGCATAATAATTAATGACACACCATTTCCAATACCTTTATCAGTAATACGCTCTCCTACCCACAGGGTAAACATACTACCAGCAGCAAGAATGAATGTACTGGCAATCATAAATAAATTCCAGTCAAGTGCAGGATTCAATGCTCCAGCAGCCATGGTACGCAGGTTAAGCAAGTAGAAAGGAGCCTGGAAAAGAAGAATCAGGATGGTCAAATAACGTGTATACTGATTAATCTTTCTTCTTCCACTCTCGCCTTCACGCTGCATTTTCTGGAAATAGGGTACAACGAATGCGAATAACTGAATAACGATAGAAGCAGAAATGTATGGCATAATTCCCAATGCAAATACTGAAGCATTAGAGAATGCGCCTCCTGAGAACATATTCAACAGTGACATAAGTCCTGTATCAGTTTGCTCACGCAATGCCGTCAGGGCTTCAGGATTGATGCCGGGAAGGACAACAAAAGAACCAAAACGGTAAATTGCGGCAAAACCAAGCGTAATGAGGATTCTTGTCCTAAGATCCTCAATACGCCATATGTTCTTTATAGTTTCAATAAACTTCTTCATCAGAATTAGAGTTTTGTAGCGGTTCCACCAACGGCCAGAATTGCAGCTTCGGCAGACTTAGAGAAAGCATTAGCTGTAACATCAACCTTAGCGGTCAGTTCGCCATTGCTCAAGACCTTCACTAATTGGCCCTTCTTTGCCAGACCTGCTGCAACCATTTCTTCAACACCAATGGTAGTTACATTAGCCTCAGCCAACTTCTGCAAAGAAGAAAGATGAATGGGCTGGTACTCTACACGATTGATATTCTTAAAGCCAAACTTGGGAAGACGGCGCTGCAGAGGCATCTGACCACCTTCAAATCCAATTTTCTTCTTGTAACCGGAACGAGCCTTGGCTCCCTTGTGACCACGAGTAGAAGTTCCACCGAGACCAGAACCTGGACCGCGACCAATTCTTCTACGGCTATGTGTTGAACCACAAGCAGGTTTCAAATTATGTAATTTCATAACTTCGTTTTAATTTACATGTTGAAACTATATCAGTCAACAACCTTAACAAGGTGATGAACTGTATTAATCAAACCACGGTTTGAAGGAGTATCTTCAATCTCAACAACCTGATTCATCTTCTTCAGACCCAGAGTATCGAGAGTTGCCTTCTGATTACGAGGAGCGTGTATACGACTCCTAATCTGTTTTACTTTAATTGTTGCCATATTCCTTCTTAACCTCTAAATACTTTTTCAATACTGATTCCGCGATTGGCTGCTACAGTCTTGGCATCACGCATTTCACACAATGCAGCAATAGTTGCCTTTACAAGATTGTGAGGGTTAGAAGAGCCCTTTGACTTAGCCAAACAGTCGGTAATACCAACACTCTCCATTACTGCACGCATAGCGCCACCAGCTACAACACCGGTACCGGCTGATGCAGGCATAATCAATACTTCTGCACCGCCAAAGTGAGCTGTGGCTTCGTGAGGCACTGTACCATTTATAACAGGAACCTTAACCAAGTTCTTCTTGGCAGACTCAACGCCTTTAGCAATGGCAGCGGTAACTTCGCCAGCCTTACCAAGACCCCATCCTATGATACCATTCTCATTACCTACCACTACAATGGCAGAAAAAGTGAAGGTACGTCCACCTTTGGTAACCTTGGTAACGCGATTGATAGCAACCAATCTATCCTTCAATTCGATATCGCTACTTAACTTAACCTTATTAATTGCCATAATCTATTAGAATTTAAGTCCACCGTTACGTGCAGCATCTGCTACCTCTTTAACACGTCCATGATACAGATAACCATTACGATCGAATACGATAGTAGTTATACCAGCCTCAAGAGCCTTTTTGGCAATGAGAGCTCCTACCTTGGCAGCTTGTTCCTTCTTGGGGCAAGTTTCCATGCCCAAAGATGATGCAGAAACTAAAGTAGTACCTGTCTGATCGTTAATAATCTGTACATAAATTTGCTTATTGCTTCTGAACACAGACATACGGGGACGTTCGGCTGTTCCAGATATCTTATTGCGAACTCTGTATTTAATTTTAATTCGTCTTTCTATTTTTGTTGTCATGATCTTAACTGTGTTTTAAAGTTATTACTTAGCACCAGCTGACTTACCAGACTTTCTGCGAATCTGCTCGCCAACGAACAAAACACCTTTACCCTTATAAGGCTCAGGCTTACGGAAAGAACGAATCTTTGCACATACTTGTCCTAAAAGTTGTTTGTTGCAAGATTCCAAAGTGATGAGAGGATTCTGATTTCTCTCTGACTTTGTTTCAACCTTGATTTCATCAGGAAGCATGAACATAATGGGGTGGGTATATCCGAGAGCAAAATCCAACAAATTACCCTGGTTAGATACACGGAATCCAACACCTACCAGTTCAAGCTGCTTCTTGTAACCTTCTGATACACCTACAACCATATTGTTAAGGAGTGCACGATACAAACCGTGGAAAGCTTGCTTCTGCTTTGCTTCTACAATGTCTGTTTCTTCGTCAATCTCCAAAACGACTTCTGCATCAGAAACTTTAACAATAATTGAGGGGTTTACAGCCTGGCTCATTTCACCTTTCTTACCTTTTACGGTAACAACATTGTCTGCATCTACACTGACTGTTACACCAGCAGGGATGCTAATGGGCATTTTACCAATTCTTGACATAAAAAATCCTCCTCAATTAATATACATAACAAAGAACTTCACCACCAATTTTCAATTCAGCGGCTTCCTTGTTAGTCATTACACCCTTGGAAGTGGATAAAATAGCTATACCCAATCCATTAATTACTCTCGGCATATCCTTATAACCAGTGTACTTACGCATACCGGGAGTGGATATTCTGATTAACTTCTTGATAGCATTAACCTTATTAACGGTGTCATACTTCAAGGCAATCTTGATTGTACCCTGGGGACCATCTTCAACAAACTTATAGTTCAAGATGTAACCCTTTTCGAAGAGGATCTTAGTGATTTCCTTCTTCAAATTTGACGCAGGCACTTCCACAATTCTGTGCTTGGCCATGATTGCGTTACGCAATCTTGTCAAATAATCTGCTATTGGATCTGTCATATTATAAAAATTTAATTAATCGGGGCTCTCCCGACAATATTAAAAAAAATTACCAGCTTGCCTTCTTTACGCCAGGAATCAAACCGCTTGAAGCCATTTCACGGAACTGAATACGTGAAAGGCCGAAAAAGCGCATATAACCCTTGGGACGACCAGTCAACTTGCAACGGTTGTGCAGACGAATGGGATTAGCATTGCGGGGGATTGACTGCAACTTCTGAGCAGCTTCGTAAGCCTCAACAGGGTCGCCAGTGTTAACAATTTTCTTCAATGCTGCACGCTTTTCTGCATACTTAGCTACGAGTTTGGCACGCTTTACTTCGCGTGCCTTCATGGATTCTTTTGCCATATCTTATTTATCGTTTTTTGCGTTCTTAAAGGGAAGACCAAACTCCTTAAGCAGAGCATAACCTTCTTCATCAGTCTGCGCAGTAGTTACAAAGGTAATGTTCATACCCAAAATACGGTCAATAGCATCGATATTGATTTCGGGGAAAATAATCTGCTCCTGGATTCCAAGAGTATAATTTCCACGACCGTCCAACTTGCTCTCAATACCCTTAAAGTCACGGATACGAGGAAGAGCTACACGTACAAGTTTCTCAAGGAACTCATACATTCTTTCACGACGAAGTGTTACTCTTACACCGATAGGCATCTTCTTACGAAGTTTAAAGTTAGCTACGTCCTTCTTTGAAACGGTAGCTACAGCCTTCTGGCCGGTGATAGCAGTAAGCTCGTTGATGGCAACCTCAATAATCTTCTTATCAGCGGTAGCCATTCCCAAACCTTCATTGATAACAATCTTCTTCAATACAGGAATCTGCATTGGGGAAGTATAGTTAAATTGCTTCATCAAAGCAGGAGCTATACGCTCTGCATATTCTTTCTTAAGGCTTGCAGTATTTGCCATTACTTAATTCTCCTTTTTACTTTATTGTGACCTTCATGGGCTTACCGTTAGAACGGGTGGCCTGGCCATTAACAATAGGATTCAACTTAGAAATATGAATAGGAGCCTCCTGCTTTACAATGCCTCCCTGAGGATTCTTAGCACTGGGTTTCTGGCTCTTGGACACCATGTTCACACCCTCTACAACGGCACGCTGCTCTTTAACGAGCACCTTCAATACCTTACCCTGCTGACCCTTACTGGTTCCAGAATTTACATATACGGTATCGCCTTTCTTAATATGTAATCTACTCATTACTTACTATTTTCGTTAAAGGATTAAAGAACCTCAGGTGCCAAAGAAACGACCTTCATGTTAACAGTACGCAGTTCACGTGCTACTGGGCCGAAAATACGGCTACCTCGCAATTCACCGGCATTATTGAGCAATACACATGCATTGTCATCAAAGCGGATATAGGAACCATCAGGACGACGAACCTCTTTCTTTGTGCGTACAATCAAGGCCTTTGAAACAGCACCTTTCTTAATATCACTGGATGGAATGACGCTCTTCACAGAAACGACGATTACATCACCTACAGATGCATAGCGACGACGGGTACCACCCAGTACACGAATACACAGGCATTCCTTTGCACCGCTATTGTCTGCAACAACCAATCTAGATTCTGATTGTATCATAATTACTTAGCTCTTTCTACGATTTCTACTACTCTCCATCTCTTTGTCTTGCTCAAAGGACGAGTTTCCATAATCAGAACTGTATCACCTTTGTGACATTCATTCTTCTCGTCATGAGCATGGTACTTCTTTGTCTTAGCGACAAACTTACCATAAATTGGGTGCTTCTCCTTGAATTTTGCAGCCACAACAATGGTCTTATCCATCTTATCGCTTACTACAACACCCGTTCTAGTCTTTCTTAAATTTCTTGCTTCCATGTTCGGACCATTATTACTTGTTAAGCTCTTTTTGACGGAGTACAGTCTTCAATCGAGCTATGTTACGACGCGCAATCTTAATCTGAGAGTTGTTCTCCAAGGGAGAAACTGCATGGTTCAACAACATTTGGTTGTAGTTTGCCTGCTCAGTCTGGATACGTTCTGCCAACTCGGCAGCGTTCATCTCCTTAATTTCAGCTATCTTCATAATTATGCGTTTTTATCGTAATCTCTTCTAACTACAAACTTTGTGGTTACAGGCAACTTTTGAGCTGCAAGACGAAGAGCCTCCTTTGCAATCTCATAAGATACACCTTCAATCTCGAAAATGATACGTCCGGGAGTAATGGGGAATACATATCCTACGGGATCTCCCTTACCTTTACCCATACGTACATCAGCAGGTTTCTTGGTAACTGGCTTGTCAGGGAAGATACGAATCCAGCTCTGACCCTCACGCTGCATATAATGTGTCATGGCAACACGCGCTGCTTCAATCTGACGAGCGGTAATCCAATGTGTATCCAAAGACTTGATACCAAAAGAGCCGAAAGCCAGTTGATTTCCACGCATGGCATTGCCCTTGCAACGACCTTTTTGTGGTCTTCTATATTTTGTTCTTTTTGGTTGTAACATGATAATTCAAAATTTAGCGATTGTTGTTCTTCTTACGACGGAAGTTCTTACCACCGTTGCCATTAAAGTTACGTCCACTCTCCTTCTGCTGCGTGAAGTTGGGTGACAAATCCTTCTTGCCATATACTTCACCACGGCAAATCCAAACTTTGATACCGAGAATACCAACCTTTGTCAAAGCCTCTGAGTGGCAATAATCAATATCGGCACGAAGTGTGTGCAATGGAGTACGGCCTTCCTTGAACATCTCTGAACGAGCCATTTCAGCACCATTGAGACGTCCACAAATTTGAACCTTAATACCTTCAGCGCCTGCACGCATTGAATTCGCTACAGCCATTTTGATAGCACGACGATAAGAAATCTTACCTTCAACCTGACGAGCAATATTGTTGGCTACTATCACAGCATCCAGTTCAGGTTTCTTAACCTCGAAGATGTTGATCTGAATTTCCTTCTGAGTCAACTTCTTCAATTCTTCCTTCAGATTGTCTACTTTTTCGCCACCCTTACCAATGATAAGTCCTGGACGGGCAGTACATACGGTGATGGTTACCATCTTGAGCGTACGTTCGATGACAATGCGAGAAATGCTGGCATCGCTCAAACGAGCGTTAAGATACTTACGAATCTTGCTATCCTCCAGAATAGAATCTCCGAAGTCCTTGCCACCATACCAATTAGAGTCCCAACCGCGTACAATACCTAAGCGATTGCTTATAGGATTAACTTTTTGTCCCATACTTTTACTTAATCATTAATCATTCTTAGTGTCGACGAACAAAGTTACGTGATTAGAACGCTTACGTATTCTATAACCACGGCCCTGAGGAGCTGGTCTCATTCTCTTGAGGGTTGCGCCACAATCTACAAAAATCTTTGTGATATAGAGCTCGCCATCCTCTGCCTTACGCTCATTCTTCTGTTCCCAATTTGCGATAGCCGAACGAAGCAATTTTTCAACATCGGCCGATGCTGCCTTAGCGCAGAACTTCAAAGTTGCAAGTGCTCGGTTAACTTCCATGCCGCGAACCAAATCAACCACATATCTCATCTTGCGGGGAGAAGAAGGCACATTGCGCAACTTAGCAAAATATTGGGTCTTGAGGGCTGCCTTTCTTGCATCAGCAGCTAATCTTTTTCTTTTTCCCATTATATTATTACTCTTTTATTATCTTTAAACGACCTGCTTACTTCTTCTTGTTACCAGCATGGCCTCCGAACTTACGTGTGGGAGCAAACTCACCCAGCTTGTGTCCAACCATGTTTTCAGTAACGTAAACAGGAATAAACTTATTTCCGTTATGAACGGCAACCGTATGTCCTACGAAGTCAGGAGAAATCATTGAAGCACGAGACCATGTCTTTACTACATTCTTCTTGCCACTTTCATTCATGGCGAGAATTCTTTTCTCAAGACTAACTTCAATATACGGACCTTTCTTTAATGAACGACTCATAATTTACTCTAGTTAACTTAATTACTTTTTACATCTTTCGATAATATACTTGTTGGACTGCTTCTTGGGCGCACGTGTCTTGAGACCCTTAGCATACAAGCCCTTACGTGAACGAGGATGACCTCCAGACTGACGTCCTTCACCACCACCCATGGGGTGATCATGAGGATTCATCACGACACCACGGTTGTGGGGACGACGGCCCAACCAGCGTGAACGACCGGCCTTACCAGAGCTTTCCAAAGCGTGATCGCTGTTACCAACACTACCAATCGTAGCCTTACAAGTGCTGAGAATCAAACGAGTCTCACCAGAAGGCAACTTAATAACACAGTAACGGCCATCGCGAGATGTCAACTGAGCAAAATTTCCAGCGGAACGAACGAGCAGAGCGCCCTGACCAGGACGAAGCTCGATATTATGGATCACAGTACCCACAGGAATGTTCTGCAAAGGCAGACAGTTACCTACTTCGGGTGCTGCTTCAGCTCCACTCATCACAGTGGAACCCACCTTCAAACCGTTGGGAGCAATAATATAACGTTTTTCTCCGTCAGCGTAAAACAACAGAGCGATACGAGCCGAACGGTTCGGATCGTATTCAATTGTTTTAACAACTGCGGGCACACCATCCTTCTCTCGTTTGAAGTCTATGAAACGGAAAAGCTTCTTGTGGCCACCACCAATGTAGCGCATTGTCATTTTACCTACATTGTTACGACCACCTGTAGAACGCTTTCCGTAAACGAGAGACTTTTCAGGTACCGATGCAGTAATTTCCTCGAAGGTACCTATAACTTTGTGTCTTTGGCCCGGTGTTGTGGGCTTAAATTTACGTACTGCCATCTTATATTTTAAATGTTGCTATAAAAATCAATAACATCGCCTTCTTTCAAAGTCACAATAGCCTTCTTAAAGGCGTTAGTACGTCCTTTAATCAGACCAGACTTTGTGTAACGGCTTTTGTTCTTACCTGCATAATTGCAAGTATTCACTGCAGTTACAGTGACATTATAGAGAGCCTCAACTTCCTTCTTTATCTCTATTTTGTTTGCATCAGGACTCACGATGAAGCCGAACTTATTCTGCTTCTCGGTGATACGGGTCATCTTCTCAGTGATGATAGGCTTAATAATATATCCCATAATAGTTTTGACTCTTTATCTTATTTTATCAAGTTTCGTTCAATTACGTTCAACGCGTCTTCAGTCACAACCATCACTTGAGCATCCAATACTTTGTAAGTATTCAACGCTTCAGCAGGCATAACATTGACACGTTCGATATTACGAGCCGACAAATATACTACTTTATTTGCACCTGGCAAAACAAAAAGGCTCTTCTTTCCCTCAACTTTAAGATTTTTTATGATTTCAATCATTGATTTGGTCTTAGGAGCATCAAAATTGAAGTCTTCAACTACAATGATTGCATTTTCTTGAACCTTATAAGCAAGAGCTGATTTACGTGCCAACAAACGGAGTTTCTTGTTCAGTTTGAAGCCATAATCGCGAGGCTTGGGACCAAACACACGACCACCGCCAACAAGAACGGGAGAGTTGATGTCACCACGACGTGCTCCGCCACCGCCTTTCTGACGGCCAAGCTTGCGTGTTGATCCACTCACTTCGCTTCTTTCCTTTGACTTTGCAGTACCCTGACGCTGATTTGCCAGATAGAGCTTTACATCGAGGTAAATGGCATGATCATTGGGTTCGATTGCATAGATATTGTCATTGAGAACAACCTTACGACCGGTATCCTCACCCTTAATATTTAATACACTGATTTCCATTACTTCAAAACACTAACAATTGAACCATTGTATCCAGGAACACTACCCTTAATCAAAAGGAGGTTATGTTCGGGGATTACTTTTAACACTTGAAGGTTGTGAGTTGTAACTCTGTCACAACCCATCTGGCCGCCCATACGCAAACCTTTGAATACCTTTGCGGGATATGAACAAGCACCGATAGAACCTGGCTTACGCTGACGGTCGTCCTGACCGTGAGTAGTCTGGCCTACGCCACCGAATCCATGGCGCTTCATTACTCCCTGGAAACCGCGACCCTTAGATGTACCAATTACATCTACGTAATCACAGCCCTCAAACATTTCAACGGTTACGGTGTCGCCAAGGTTCAATTCCTTGTCGAAGCCTGTGAACTCGGCCAAGTGTCTCTTGGGTGTCACACCAGCTTTCTTAAAGTGTCCCATAAGAGCAGCAGAAGTATTCTTCTCCTTAGCTTCCTGGAAACCGAGCTGAACGGCGCTATAGCCATCCTTCTCTACACTCTTGACCTGAGTAACAACACAAGGACCCAATTCGATAACAGTGCATGGTACGTTCTTACCCTCGGCACTGAATACGGAAGTCATTCCGATTTTCTTTCCTAATAATCCTGGCATTTCAGATATTTTTAAAAAACAAATTAACTAATAGTATCAAACCTTTATCTCCACTTCCACGCCACTGGGCAACTCCAGTTTCATCAGAGCGTCAATAGTCTTCTCTGTTGAACTGTAAATATCAATAAGACGCTTGTAAGAAGACAATTCAAACTGTTCACGGCTCTTCTTGTTAACGAAAGTAGAACGGTTAACAGTAAAGATACGCTTGCGTGTGGGCAAGGGTATAGGGCCGCTAACGATAGCGCCAGACAATTTAACTGTCTTTACAATTTTCTCTGCAGACTTGTCCACCAGATTGTGGTCATAAGACTTCAGCTTAATTCTAATTTTTTGACTCATGTTATTTTTTATATTAATATTATTTATAATAGGAAAGGAGCGTCCCCTAAGAGTCGTTTGCTAGAGAACGACCCTTTCACTATCTTTTATCTTTATTATACGAGGTCTACGCGGCCTTTAATTTCCTCCAACACAGCCTTGGCGATTCCAGAGCTAACGGGAGCATGGTGATCGTATGTCATTGAAGATGTCGCACGACCAGAAGTGATGGTACGCAATGCAGTTACATAACCGAACATTTCTGCCAGGGGAACCATTGCCTTAACCAGACGGGCACCAGTACGAGTGGTGTCCATACCTTCAACCTGTCCACGACGCTTGTTCAAGTCACCGATAACGTCACCCATGTTTTCTTCGGGAGTAACAACCTCCAACTTCATTATGGGCTCCATCAGAACAGGCTTAGCCTTGGCACAGCAAGCCTTGTAAGCCATCTGGGCTGCGATTTCAAATGACAACTGGTCAGAGTCAACGGGGTGGAATGAACCATCAACGAGTTCTACCTTCAGACTGTCCATGGGGAAACCGCCAAGCACACCATTCTTCATTGCAGCGTCAAATCCCTTCTGTACGCTGGGAATAAACTCCTTAGGAATGTTACCACCAGTTACACTGTTGATGAACTGCAGGGGAGTCTCATTGTAGTCCTCATCGCGGGGACCAACGTTAACGATAATATCAGCGAACTTACCGCGACCACCAGACTGCTTCTTGTAAACCTCACGGTGGTTAACAGTAGCAGTGATAGCTTCCTTATAGTTAACCTGGGGCTTACCTTGATTACATTCAACCTTGAATTCACGCTTCAGACGGTCAATGATAATATCCAGGTGAAGCTCACCCATACCAGAAATAACGGTCTGACCGCTCTGCTCATCAGTCTTAACAGTAAAGGTGGGGTCTTCTTCAGCCAACTTAGCCAAACCATTAGACAGCTTGTCGAGGTCTTTCTGAGTCTTGGGCTCTACTGCGATACCAATAACAGGATCGGGGAAGTCCATAGATTCCAGTACGATGGGTGCATCCTCATCACAAAGGGTATCACCGGTACGGATATCCTTGAAGCCAACTCCGGCACCGATGTCACCAGCACATATTTCCTCTACGGGATTCTGGTGGTTAGAGTGCATTTGGAACAAACGGCTTACACGTTCCTTTTTGCCAGAACGCACGTTGAAAGTATATGAACCTGCTGCGATCTTACCTGAGTAAACACGGAAGAAGGTCAGACGGCCAACATATGGATCGGTTGCAATCTTGAACGCAAGAGCAGAAGTCTTTTCATCCTCGCTGGGTTTACGATCCTCTTCCTCGCCAGTATCGGGATTTGTACCAATGATATTGGGAGTATCCAAGGGTGAAGGCAGGAACATACAAACATAGTCTAGCAGAGTCTGTACACCCTTATTCTTAAATGATGAACCACAAGTCATGGGTACAATATCAAGGCTCAGAGTACCCTTACGGATAGCAGCAACTATTTCCTCTTCGGTCAGGCTGTCCGGATCCTCAAAGTACTTCTCCATCAAGGTGTCGTCCTGTTCGGCAGCGAGTTCAATCATTTTGCCACGCCACTCTTCGCACTCGTCAACCATATCTGCAGGAATATCTTCAATATCATATTCTGCACCCATAGTCTCATCGTGCCACAGGATAGCCTTCATTTTAATCAGGTCTACTATACCCTTGAAGTTTTCTTCAGCACCGATGGGTACAGCAATAACACAAGGAGTTGCACCCAAAATTTCCTTCATCTGACGAACAACCTCAAAGAAGTCGGCACCAGAACGGTCCATCTTGTTCACATATCCGATACGAGGCACATTATACTTGTCAGCCTGACGCCAAACAGTCTCTGACTGGGGTTCTACGCCACCTACTGCACAATATGTTGCCACAGCACCGTCAAGCACACGGAGAGAGCGCTCCACCTCAGCGGTAAAGTCAACGTGTCCCGGAGTGTCAATCAGATTGAATTTATATTTTTTACCATTCCAAGTCCAGAACGCAGTTGTGGCAGCAGAAGTGATGGTGATACCACGTTCCTGTTCCTGCGCCATCCAGTCCATTGTTGCAGAACCATCGTGAGTCTCACCGATTTTGTGAGTCTTACCTGTATAGAAAAGGATACGCTCTGAAGTAGTTGTCTTACCGGCATCAATGTGAGCCATAATACCGATGTTACGTGTCAAGAGAAGATCTTGCTTTGCCATTGTTATTTTCGTTTAACAGTGATTAGAAACGGAAATGTGCGAAGGCACGGTTAGCTTCAGCCATACGGTGCATATCCTCCTTACGCTTGAAGGCACCTCCCTGCTCGTTGTAGGCATCCATAATCTCAGCAGCCAGCTTGTCTGCCATAGTCTTACCACCGCGTTTGCGTGCATAAAGAATCATATTCTTCATTGAAACGCTTTCTTTACGGTCTGGACGGATTTCTGTAGGAACCTGGAAAGTAGCACCGCCAATTCGACGGCTCTTTACCTCGACCTGAGGAGTAATCTTGTCCAGAGCCTCTTTCCAAATCTGGAGCGAATCCTTTTCCTCATTTGCCATCTTGGTCTTTACAATCTCAAGAGCATTATAGAAAATCTCGTATGAAATGCTCTTCTTACCATCGTACATCAGGTGATTTACGAACTTTGACACCTTCACATCACCAAATACGGGATCGGGAAGGATAACACGTTTTTTGGGTTTTGCTTTACGCATTGTTTTGTTTGATTTTGATTTAATTAGGCTGCATTCTTCGTTCTTCAAGTCTCTCGCCAGAAACTTTACTCAACCTTAAGCATATACAACCAAAACTTTTGTTTTTTTTCTTAATTACTTCTTTGCTTTGGGACGCTTGGCACCATACTTGCTACGGCGCTGGGTTCTGTTAGCCACACCGGCGGTATCCAGAGTACCACGTACAATGTGATAACGCACACCAGGAAGGTCTTTTACACGACCACCGCGAACCAAAACGATACTGTGTTCCTGCAAGTTGTGACCTTCTCCAGGAATGTAGCTGTTCACTTCCTTAGAGTTTGTAAGACGAACACGTGCGACTTTACGCATCGCAGAGTTAGGCTTCTTGGGCGTAGTGGTGTACACACGAACGCAAACTCCACGACGCTGGGGGCAACTGTCCAGCGCGGGGCTCTTGCTCTTGTCCACCATAGCCGTACGGCCTTTGCGAACTAATTGTTGAATTGTAGGCATTTGTTTGATTTTTAAATTATTATATTATATTTTTATTTTCAATTCCACGAGCAGAGAGGACATAATATGCCCAATCTGGGGTGCAAAGGTACGATTTTTTTCTATAATAATGTGTATTTTAGACTACCCAATTTATAAGAAAATAATGATTTTAATATTATTTAACATTATTTAACTTAATGACTGGACGAATGTATTCAATTGACACATTTACAACACTTTTACGAGTCTATCACACAACCAAAACCAACAATAATTCACGGAGGGAAGCTCATGGAAACAGTTGTCTGAGACTACGTCTGAAGCGTTCCACGTCTATTTTGAGCACGCTAAATTCATAACGGCTGGAATCCAGAAACGCGATAATCTCACGAGAATACTCTTCTGCGATAAATGAAGAATCGGCAAGCTCTGGCATTGTCAAACGTGCACACACCGAATCCAAAAGAACAACAACGCCAACACTGTCACCCGCAGACAGACGGACAGCAACATCAGCCAAAACAGAATCTGTAAAAGAGGGGATTTCCGGCTCAAGAACAGCAACAGTATCCACCAAAATGCACAGCGAGTCATATTGTTTCGCATCCATTTCACTATCATTACCGGGAACCCACATACAAGTGCACAGGGAAATGGAACAAACAATGACCAACGCTGAACAGAGCAACCGTCTTATGGTTATAATCATTTCTTTAATAGAGTCTGTTTACTTCAAATGCAAAGATACGGAAAAAACAGGGAATTATGCAAATCTGCATTCATATATTTATCTATTTCTTCTATTATACATTATATATATTATAAGCAGTTGAAAAGTTCATTACACTATAGTGCATTGGTCCTCGCAACATAGTGTCTTTGCTCTCGCACTATAGTGACTTTTAATTCGCACCATAATGACAAAAAGACGATAAAAGCATCAGGCTTTTTGCCATTTTTGTTCACAGGAATCATATGAGAACACAATACGTGGCATAACAAAGCCGACAGCGCCGAAACCATGGAAAACACTGTTTTTATTCCTACTTTTATGAAAAAGTTCTGCATTCCTATCTGAAATTGCATTAAAGTCATTATATATATAAAAAAATGTATATCTTTGCAGACATGACAAAAGAAACACAATATTCAGAACTCCTGGAGGAAATCAGATCTGTTATCCAGGATGAAAAGGACACTGTCGCCTGCATGGCAAATGTAGCCGCCCTCATACATGAACGTTTCGGATTCTGGTGGACCGGTTTCTATCGCGTAATTGACAACGAACTTGTTCTCGGCCCCTTCCAGGGTCCGGTAGCATGCACAAGAATACGCAAAGGGCGCGGAGTATGCGGCACAAGTTGGAACGAAGGGCGTACAATAGTTGTGCCAAACGTACACGAATTCCCTGGTCATATTGCATGCAGCAGTCTTTCAAACAGTGAAATCGTTGTTCCTGTTTTCGATGAGAGCCGCAACATAACAGGCGTACTGGACATTGACAGTCGTGAATTCAGCACCTTTGACGAAACCGATGCCAAATGGTTGGAAAACATTTGCGCGCTCATCAAAATATAACACAAATAACACAATCCCAAATGAAGATTGCAATCATAGGCGCCGGCAACATGGGTTCAGCCACAGCACGAGGGATAGCCCAAGGGACGTTTGTCCCAGCCAGTAACATTTGCATCAGCAACCCAAGCATGGGCAAACTGGAAGCCCTGCGGGCAGAGTTCAGTGACATACGCACCACACAGGATAACAGAGAATGCGTGAAAGACGCAGACCTTGTTATCCTGGCCGTAAAGCCGTGGAAGATTCTTGACGTAATAAACGAAATAAAGGACACGCTGGACTACAGCAGGACAGCAGTCGCAAGCATGGCAGCCGGCATCAGCGCCCAGTGCATAAGCGAGCACCTTGAGCAAAAGGGCCAAGCCGCCCTACCCCCTGTCTATACCATTATTCCCAATACAGCAATAGCCATCCGTCAAAGCATGACGTTCATTGCCGGACTAAGAAGGACTGACAGCTGGGACCAGAATCTACTCCGTCTGTTCAAAGAAACCGGGGATGCCATGCTGGTTGAAGAACGGCTGATGGGCGCCTGCATGGCGCTGGCCAGTTGCGGCATAGCCTATGCCATGCGCTATATCCGTGCCGCTACAGAAGGCGGGGTAGAGTTGGGACTGTACGCAAAAGACGCACAGCACATAGTCATGCAAACCCTGAAAGGAGCCGTTGGCCTGCTCGAAGAGAACCAGACACACCCCGAAGCAGAGATAGACAAAGTTACCACTCCTGGCGGAATTACTATAAGAGGTTTGAACGCCATGGAGAAGAACGGCTTCACCAATAGCGTAATTGAAGGGTTAAAGGCATCCAAATAATAACAAGGAAAGAATATGACATTTGCAATAATAGCAGCAGGAGAGGGATCACGTCTCTCACAAGAAGGAGTAGCACTCCCCAAACCTCTGGTCCGGCTGAACGGAACACCCATGATTGACAGGCTGATACAAATCTTTACCCACAACGGTGCAGACAAGATTGTCATAATCATCAACAACGAATCCTCCATAGCCAAGGAGCATCTGCAAAGAAAACAACAATCTTCAGAAGTTCCCATAGAACTGATTATAAAAAGCACCCCCAGTTCAATGCACAGTTTCTACGAACTGAGCAAGAAAATTTCCGACGAGAAGTTTTGCCTGACCACAGTAGACACCATATTCCGGGAAAAAGAATTTGCCGCATTTATCGAGGAGTTCAAGCAGACTCAATTAGACGGGTACATGGCTGTTACCGATTTTATCGATGACGAAAAGCCCCTGTACATCTCTACGGATGCCCGTCAGAACATCACAGGATTCCACGACACGGCCAATCCCGAATGCAAATTCATCTCCGGGGGTATATACTGCCTTACACAGGCAGCTATCCGCACATTGGAAGGATGCATGGAGAAGGGCATCTCCAGGATGCGGAACTTTCAGCGGCAGCTGGTAGCAGACGGACTGCATTTAAAGGCATACCCCTTCCATAAGATTGTAGACGTGGACCATGCCGGCGACATCATAAAGGCTGAAGCATTCCTGAACGGGACCGATTAGACACAAACGTCTCAAAAGTATGAAGAAGACAACTATCATCGGCATTAGCAGAGGATGCCAATTCTCGCCCAACCATATAGACAACGACGCGGCAATATTCACCCTCGTCGCGGAAAAGCTGAAGGAGATGGGCTATGCACTTGAGCTGTATACCGAACAAGAGTTTGCCGAGCGCAGCGTTGACGGCCGCTTCATCTTCAACATGGCCCGCGACAAAGCCACCATACAGAAGCTAAAGCAGATGGAAGACGATGGCGCGACAGTCATCAATTCCGCTTACGGCATAGAGAACTGTGTGCGCAAGCCCATGACGGAATTGCTGATAAAGAACGGCATCCCCCACCCTGCCAGCATAATTACAGGCACAGACAGGCCGTTCCCCGGCAACCAATTCCCTTGCTGGATAAAAAGGGGCGACTCGCATGCCATTGTAAAAGAAGACGTGTCCTATGCAACAACATTAGAAGAGGCCAATGCAATACTGTCCCAATTCAATGAGAGAGGAATCCCAGAGGCAGTAGTGAACGAACATCTGCAAGGCGACCTTGTAAAATTTTACGGGGTCTGCGGAAGCGATTTCTTTTATTGGTATTACCCCGACCCCTGTTCACACAGCAAATTCGGTCTGGAAATCATAAACGGCCAGGCCAAAGGGACGCCCTTCAGCGCAAACGACCTAAAGAGATTCAGTGAAATGGCATCCAAGGCTTTGAACGTACCGGTATACGGAGGCGACTGTATTGTCCTGCCCGACGGCGGGATTAAGATAATCGACTTCAATGACTGGCCCAGTTTCGCCCGCTGCCGCCATGAGGCCGGAGTCAAAATAGCCGAGTACATACACCACACAATCATTAAGAAACAATAAGATGAATACAAAAAAAGGTAACAGCGGATTCACGGCTTCCTTCAAATCCATGGATACGGAAGAACTGCTGGACATTTACACCAACCGCCCCATCGGTTACGTCTGGGCCAGACTTTTTGAAAAGATGGGCATACATCCCAACGTGGTTACCATCCTGTCCATCATCCTCGGCATCTCTGCCGGCGTCATGTTCTACTACCCCGACATGACACACACGCTCATTGGTATCCTGTTGCTGATGTGGGCAAACCATTATGACAGTGCCGACGGACAATTGGCCCGAATGACCGGGAAGAAAACGCTATGGGGACGGATGCTTGACGGATTTGCCGGCGACCTCTGGTTCGTGAGCATCTATGCGGCCATCTGCCTGCGGCTGATGCCACATCCTATCCCCTTCCTCCCCGGCACGGAATGGGGCATCTACATCTGGCTGCTAGGTGCCGTCGCAGGCCTCATCTGCCACAAGCGCCAGTGCATGCTCGCCGATTATTATCGCAACATACACCTGTATTTCCTAAAAGGGAAGGCCGGAAGCGAACTGGACAACTTCAAACAACAGCGCGAAGCTTTCCGTGCATTACCCTGGAAAGGGAATTTCTGGTGGAAGGCATTCCTGTTCTTTTACGGCAACTATACCCGCAAGCAGGAAAATGCCACACCCAACTTCCAACGCTTCTACGCCCTTGTGCGCAAGAATTACGGAGACGACATTCCACAATATTTACGCGACGAATTCCGCACGGCAAGTAGGCCACTGATGAAGTACACCAACATTCTCACGTTCAACACCCGTGCCATTGTCCTGTACATCAGTATGCTCGTCGGACAGCCGTGGCTGTATTTTGTATTCGAATCCACTGTTCTCATGATTCTTTACGCCTATATGCGCCACCGCCACGAATCCATGTGCGCACGCTTTTATCACAAATACGCAGCACAGTGAAAGGTACATTCAGAAAAATATTCCTTTTTATCGGCATCGCAGCCATTGTGGTCATGCTATGCACATTTAAGTCGGACACAGCCCACCTGTGGTCCGACCTGAAACGCGCCGGCCTGTGGCTCCCCGCAATCATAGCCTTGTGGGCAGGCATATACCTGATGAATGCCCTGGCATGGTATATCATCATCCACGACGGAGACAGCAAAAGCCACATTTCATTCCTGCGAATCTACAAACTCACCATTTCCGGCTATGCGCTGAATTATGCTACGCCAGTAGGGCTGATGGGCGGAGAGCCATACCGGATAATGGAACTTACGCCCTATGTGGGGGCGAGCAAAGCAGCATCATCCGTCATTTTATATGCCATGATGCACATCTTCTCCCATTTCTTCTTCTGGCTGTTTTCCATCGGCCTGTTTCTTGTCTGCCGCCCGCTGAATACGGCAGTGGCTGTCATCCTGGCCCTAACCGGCGCATTCTGTTCCCTGGCCATTTACTTCTTCTTCAAAGGTTACAGAAACGGCATGGCGGTGCGTACGCTTACGATTCTGCAACACATTCCCTTTATAAGAAAATGGGCCAGACGTTTCGCATACGAGAGACAAGAGACACTACAACGCATAGACCAACAGATAGCCGCATTGCACAAACAGAGGAAAACCACATTTTACGCTTCTCTGGGTCTTGAATTCGCAGCCCGCATACTGGGCTGTCTGGAAGTCTACTTCATTCTGAACATCTTGTCAGAAAAGACCGCATTTGCAGACAGCATCCTTATTGTGGCGTTCACATCCTTATTCGCCAACATCTTCTTTTTCTCGCCCATGCAGATGGGCACGCGCGAAGGAGGCTTCGCCCTCTCAACCGGCGGATTGTCCATCCCCAGCGCATTCGGAGTTTTCACAAGTCTGATTACCCGAGTCAGAGAACTGTTCTGGATAATCATAGGAGTCTTGCTCATTAAGGTGGGCAACACTTCCCCTAAAAACAAGGTACAATGAACACATTGAAAGACATCAAAGGCATCATTTTTGATTACGGCGGCACCATTGACACCAACAGCCGCCATTGGGCGGAAGTCCTTTGGGAAAAATATGCAGAGACCGGCGTGCCGGTCTGCAAACAGGATTTCCGCAATGCTTACGTCCATGCGGAGCGCGCTTTGGCAAAGCACCCGTATATTCGCCCCGAGCACAACTTCCATGACGTATTGGCCGTCAAAACAAGGATACAGTTGGAGTTTCTGGCAGATGCCGCGCTCCTGCCCAAGGACAATGCGCTGCTTCAAGCCTATGGCACAAAGGTTACAGACCTGTGCTATGCGTATGTGCTTGAAGTATTGGATACCACCCGTCCTGTCATACAACAACTGGCAGAACGCTACAGGCTGGTACTCGTGTCCAATTTCTATGGAAATATACAGACAATCCTCCAAGACTTCGGCCTGTCCGACTATTTTGTCCACGTTATAGAATCGGCCGTAGTTGGAGTAAGAAAACCCGACCCTGCCATTTACCGGCTTGGAGTGGAGGCCATGGACTACAGCGCAGACCAAGTACTGGTTGTAGGCGACTCTTTCAGCAAGGACATTGTCCCGGCAAAGGCTGTAGGATGCCGGGCCGTATGGTTGAAAGGAGAAGGATGGGGAGACGAGACCACCGATGACAACCTGCCCGACGCCATCATTACAGACATGGCACACCTGCCCGCATTATTATCATAAAACACTGACAAGATATGGAAAAGAAACACGCACACGCACTGGTCCGCAAGGAATACCTGCTGCCATTTATCCTGGTTACCTCACTCTTCTTCATGTGGGGATTTGCCCGCGCCATTCTGGACGTACTGAACAAGCATTTCCAGGAAGCCCTGGACATCAGCCTTGCCCATTCTGCAATGATACAGGTAATGTTTTATCTGGGCTACTTCATCATGGCCATACCCGCAGGTCTGTTCATTGCCCGCAACGGTTACCGCAAAGGCGTAGTGCTCGGCCTGCTGCTCTTCGGCATCGGCTCGCTCCTGTTCATTCCCGGCGAATACTATATGTCATTCAATTTCTTCCTGTTCTCCCTGTTTGTCATAGCCTGCGGTTTGGTTTTCCTCGAGACAGCCGCCAATCCCTATATGACAGAACTGGGCGACAGGGAAACTGCCGCTAGCCGTCTCAATCTGGCCCAGTCGTTCAACGGACTGGGATGTACCTGCGCGCCCCTACTGGTAGGCATGATTGTATTTTCCGAGAACCAGGACGCCAACATATCTCTGCCCTATACCATAATGGGAGTGGTTGTGCTTGCCGTAGCACTGATTTTCTCACGGGTAAGACTACCCGAAATCACGCACGAAGAGGAAGAGGCCGCATTACCGGAGAAGAAGAAGGGACTGTGGTCACACCGCCTTTTCACATTCGGTCTGTTGGCCTTGTTCTGTTACGAAATTGCAGAAATATCCATCAACAGCTTCTTCATCAACTATGTGGTGGACGACGGATGGATGAATGCCCGCGACGCCTCGGTTGTGCTCTCCTTCGGCGGATTGGGGCTGTTTATGTGCGGCCGTTTTGCCGGCAGCTGGATCATGCGTTACATCAAGGCTGAAAAGGTGCTGTTCTACTGTGCAATCGGCACAGTCATCACCACCGCAACGGTTGTCCTCAACCTGGGCCTGCTTTCGTTCGTAGGACTGATTCTCATCTATGTGTTCGAGGCCATCATGTTCCCCACCATCTTTGCCATCTCTTTGCGCGGACTGGGCAATCACACCAAGCGTGCCTCTTCCTATCTGATGATGACTCCCATTGGCGGTGCTGTAGGCCCCCTGCTGATGGGATATGTGGCAGACCAGAGCACCATGTCCCTTTCCTTCATCGTACCGTTGGTTTCCTACGTGGTGGTTTGGGCTTATGCGACAAAAGTCTTGAAGAACGGCGAAAAGTCTGTTTTTGCATAGGTGCAGCGCTGCATCTGCTTCGAAATTGCAGTTTCGACATAGGTGCAGCGTTGCATCTGCCTCGAAATTGTAATTTTGACGAAGGTGCAGAGCTGCTTGAACGATGAAATTACGATTTTTGCATAGGTGCAGCGCTGCAACTGCCTCGAAATTGCGATTTCGACCTTCACGCAACGTTGCATCTGCCTCGAAATTGTAATTTTGGCGAAGGTGCAGAGTTGTTTGAACGATGAAATTCGGATTTTTGCATAGGTGCAGCGCTGCATCGGCCTCGAAATTGCGATTTCGGCCTTCACGCAACGCTGCATCGGCCTCGAAATTGTAATTTTGGCGAAGGTGCAGAGCTGCTTGAACGATGAAATTCGGATTTTTGCATAGGTGCAACGCTGCATCTGCCAAGAAATTGCAATTTCGACCTTCATGCAACGCTGCACCTACCTTGCGGCTCGTCTTAAGGCCGTTTACCGCTGTTGACAATCTGCAGGATGTCCTCTTCAGTTCCGCTGAAGGGGCCGGAATGCTCCAACTTTAACGTGGACATGGCGGCGGCAAAACAGCCGGCCTCGTAGCAAGAGCAACCCTTGTTGCGCATATACAGATAACCGGTCATATAGGTGTCGCCACAGCCTGTTGCATCCACAACCTCACGAGGCGCATAGGCCGGTATGCGGCAGAACTCGCCTTCTGCATAAATCAGCGAGCCCAGACTGCCCAGTGTTATAAGCACCTCCTTTACGCCCCATTCTGCCAGGCACACTGCAGCGCGTTCCGGGTCCGTGTGTCCGGTAAGCACCTCCATTTCGTGCTCGTTCACCTTCAGTATGTCCACATATTGCAGCGCCTCGCGTTTCTCTGTCCAGTCCACAGGATAGACATCCTCTCCGCGTACCTCGCGCAGATAGCCCTGCGCATCAACGGACAGTATTCCCTTTCCGGACAAGTATTTGATTACGTCAAGCGAAAAGTCATCCGCCAACAGACTGCCCAGATGATAAATGTTGGCCTCCACATCGCGCAGGCCATCTGCCGTAAAGGGGTCGGCCTTTGCCAGCACACGCTGTGTGCGGTTGTCCTGGTTCTCGCCGTATACGTTCTCAAAATAGACCGAGAAACGGCTCGGCAACACTTTTACGGCAATCCCCTTCTTGCGGATTTCCTCCACGGCGGACATTTCAGACTCCGCCAACGCTGTCACCAGTTCGTAACTGCCGGCATCCTTCAGGCAGCTTATGCCATGCGAGAAATAGTACGAGGTGCCGCCGGGCATATAGGTTGTCTGCCGGGGCGTTACAATCTTATCCAACGTAATGTGGCCTATACAACAAATCTTTTTCATGTTTTTGCTTGTCTTTTTGGGGTGGATGGTACCAATGTTTATGTGTCGCGTCCGGTCAGAAGGAGAACTCCAAGGCCCCTCTTACGCCCCACCGTTGCATGCCGGGGGCATGATAATTGAGACGGTGGACATACTCCAGACGCACTATCTTGAACACGTTATGTATGCCCGCCACAATCTCCACGTACGGTTTGTCGGGGTTCATTACATTTGACGAGTATTCATATCCAGTATTCCCGGCAAACGAACCCGGGAAGTAGAACAGTTCCCCGTCGCCGGCATTCTGCGCCAGATAGGGATTGTTCTTGTCCGTCAGCGTACCCCAGAGTACGTTACACCCTATGTTCTCGCGCCACTTCAGCTCGCGCAGAAGGGGAATGCGGTTGAACAGCTTTCCGTTCAGGTCCCAGTTCAGGATGAGCGAAGCATACCTGTCGTTCAGAAACTCCATGTTCCTGATGAGCCTGAACGAACGCGTGTCTATGATATAGCTCAGATTGGCGGCAGGCATGATCAGGAAGGGGAAAGGCACCTTGTTCCACTGCGCCCCGCCCTTTACAAGCACGTCCATCTTGCCCCACGAACGCATCCAGAAACGCTTGTACACGGACGCCTCGGTAAAGTTGTACCGGTATTCTCCGCCCAGCACATCCTTCAGTCCCATTGTATGCTGCAGCCCAAAGATGGGGGCGTCCAGGTTGGTCACCAGCCTGCGCTGCTTCGTATTCACATAGTTTGCGCCCGGCCGGAACTGCAGTCCTGCCGTAATCTCGGCAAAGGTCAGGCTTTTCAGATGCTGCGCCGCATCCGCCGAGGGCAGTGCATCCGCGCCCAAAGGCTGGTAGAACAGGTCGCCGGCGCCCTCGTTGCGCTCGCGCCTAAGCTGTATGGTGGCACGCATCCCGTTGTACCATTCCTTGTCATACATCAGGTTGAAGCGTTCAAAATAGTTCATGTGCTTAACCGGCGTCCATTTCCATGCCACAAACACGTTGTCCTTATCCGTGGACAGGAACTTGTCACTGGGCGAGGCCACATCGTTTGTATAGCTGAACGTAAGGTTGTTCACCGGAAATTCGCTGGGCAAATATTCCTTGGCGTTGAAGGAATAGGTAAGCTCGCCCATCCCCTTCCATCGCCGGTCGCCAAATCCGTACTTCACATAGCCCTTGGCAAAGAGATGCCTGTGCAGATTGGCTGTGGTCTGTGCGCTGGCACGCAGGCGGAAGCCCTCCACCCAGTTGCTTCCTATCATCGTATTGATAGGGCCTATGTCCACCAGGTTGGGTTTGTCCGGCTTTACGGTTGTTTCCACATAATTCTCAATGAAAGCCTTGGCAATCCAGATAATGGGACGGAAACCGCGTATGTTCTGCATCTTGTCCAGCATGCTGCCCATCTCCCTTTCGCTCTTGGAGAGGGGTTCCGGCCGGTACGCCTGCCAGTAGTCCTCCGTCTGCACCTTTGCGTCGGGTTCGGTACGTGTCTTGGCGCCGCCCTTGAAGGCCTTTTCCGGTATGGGGGCGAAGTCGTATCCCGAACTGTGCGTCACGCGCTCCACCATCATCTTCTGTGCGCCTTCCACCAGCTTCATCTGGATGATCATCTTGTTGTTCGTTACAATCTGTTCCCCGGAGGGCAGGGAGTCAAAGTCCTGGATGATGTCCATCTGTTCCACAAAGTTCACGTCGCTGCGGCTCGGAATGCCTATTTCCGCCCTCTTCAGGCGCCAGCTGGAGTCGGCACGCACATATAGTGTGCCGGAGAAGCCGAAGTCTTGCGGATTGTTGGGCGAGAAGGCCAGTCTGTAACATTTGTCTCCGCCCACATGAGTGGTGTCCGCAATGAAATAGCGGTAAAAGCCGATGGCCGATGAGGAGCTGAGCGGACTGATGAAAGGATATTGCAGCAGGCGCACCTGGTCCTGGTAGAAGTCCACCTCGGTGATGCAGTCCTCCAACAGCACATTCACAATCTCGCCCGTATTGAACAGGTCATTGATTCCCTCGCTGCGCTCTCCCTCTATTATCAGTTTCTCCTGCAACGGATTCTTGCGGTAAAGCGTGCGCGTAACACGCTCTGTCACCGTAAGCGGAAGTATCAGCTTGCCCGTCTCGGGATGCACCTCCACATGGTCCTTCAGGAAAGGCACGCTCTTGAACTGTCCCTCCTGGAACACCTTTTCCGTGAATTCGTTGAGCGAGAAGGTCAGCTTCTCGTATTTACGGAGCGAAAGGAAATCGTGCTGCCGCAGGTCCGACTCCCCCTTTGCGGCAATAACCTTCCTCATCATCTCCACCGCCGGATTGTTCTTCCGCGAGTATTTCTTCCGCCTGGCCTCCACCTTCACCTCGCTCAGCTCTGCGCTTGATTCGCGCAGCTTCACATCCAGCTTCTGCGCCTTGTTCACGGAAATGCGCTTTGTTTCAAAGCTCATCATGGTAAACAGCAGTTTCCCCTTGCGGAAGCGGATACGGTAGTTTCCGTCCACGTCAGTCTGCGTGGCGGCCGTGGTCTGTCCCTCATAATAGACATACACGGCAGGCAGGGGCTCTCCCGTAGCCGCATCAGTAACCCTTCCCTGCACATACTGCGCCAGGGAAGATGCCACGCACAGCACCCATGCCAAATAAAGGAGGAAACATCTTTTCACCGTCAGTTCCGATTGATTTATCCAAATTCGGCCACAAAGATACAAAGTATTGGAGATATAGCGAAATCCTTTGTCGCAATGTGTACTATTTTTAAGATAAAATTACAATTATCGTCCCACTGGCAGCAGTGCGTTCGTGGTTATTTTTTCCGACAGAAGAACATAAGTTCATAAGAGGTTTATGCGTTTGCGGTACTTTATAACGTTATCTGTAACGAGGAATGAGGAACGAATAAACCGTCAATGACGGGAACCGGTGGTGAGGGTTGCCGATTCGCGTCTTCCAGACGCCTTCAATATGCTGTCGCAATATAAAACCGGAGGCTTAAAAGCCCCCGGCTATTTAACTTCCCGTCTTCCAGACGGTTTCGTTCAACATTTTCGTTTGACGTTCATCGCTCACTATCACGTCATCCTGAACTTGTTTCAGGATCTGTCCGCGGAAATGAACAAGAAAGGCTCGCAGTGAGATGCTGAAACAAGTTCAGCATGACATAATGATTAGACAAAAGAACAAAAGAACATGTTTTTTTGGTGATGAGCGTTGTATACGTTGCCGATTCCCGTCTTCCAGACGGTTTTCTATAGGTGTATGTCTTGTTTTCCACGGACTTAAAAGTCCGCGGCTATTTAACTTCGCGTCTTTGCAGACGCCATTAATATGAAGACACAATAATACCGGGGGCTTAAAAGCCCCCGGCTATTCATGTTCCCGTCTTCCAGACGGTTTCGTTCAACATTTTCGTTTGACGTTCATCGCTCACTATCACGTCATCCTGAACTTGTTTCAGGATCTGTCCGCGGAGAATAATAAGAAAGGCTCGCAGTGAGATGCTGAAACGAGTTCAGCATGACATAGAGACAAACGTTTTTCGTTCTTCATCCACCATTCAAAGCAAACTACTCCCCTCCATAGAGGGAGGGGCGAACAAGGCCTTTAGAGGATTGACTAAATGTCAATCTGTGCCGCAGTGAGGGGAGCGCAGTCCCCTGCGCGACGGTGGGTGGGGGGAGGGTCCAGAGGGGTCCCCTTCTACCCCGCCAATCCCCCATCTTCATCCTCATAGGGGTTGTCATCATCGCCTCCGCCGGTGTCAGGAGTGGGATCAGGCGTAGGCTCCGGTTCCGTTGTGGTGCCGGAATCGGGTTCGGTGCCGGAATCGGGTTCGGTGGCGGAAGGCGGCAGGGGCGTGCTGTCCGTCTGCGCCTTGGTATTGCCCGTGCGTTGGTTGTACGAGGCGTTGGTCTCGCCAATCAAGGCATTCACGATGGAGATGTAGGCCGCAATCTGCTCCGACGGACTCACCACGTTGTGCGCGAACGCCACGGTGGTGATGAACTTGTACAGCGCGTCC
>JAGBGU010000056.1 GCA_017935785.1 Bacteroidaceae bacterium | reverse complement strand
GGTCATGCTGAACTTGTTTCAGCATCTGTCCGCAGTCAGGGGTTAGTAAAGGCTCGCAGTGAGATCCTGAAACAAGTTCAGGATGACATTTGGCGCTACTTGTTATTATTAACTCATTTTGGAGCAGCCAATTCAATACTTGTGTTATTCCGACTATATTGCAATGCCCTCCGCACTATAGTGCAAGCGGCGTCGCAACGGTATTCGTCAGCCTTTGCAACAGTATGTGTTGCACCGCCAGCATACAAGGCTAAAAAAACAGGGATATATTTGGAAATCCCGCTGATTTTCACTAACTTTGCAGTGTAAATAAAAAATGCCATTATGGAGGGTTATGTAAGATTTGACTGGGCCATGAAACGGCTCCTTCGTGACAAGGCCAACTATGCAGTTCTGGAAGGGTTGCTTACCACGTTGCTGAACGAGAAGATAACGATATGCAAGTTGCTCGAAAGCGAAAGCAACCAGGAAGAAGAGTATGACAAATATAATCGTGTGGATATTCTGGCAGAAGATTCGAACGGCCGACTTTTGCTGTTTGAAATTCAGAACAATACGGAATTTGCCTATTTCCAGCGTATGCTGTTCGGCGTTTCCAAACTGGTTACGGAGTATATCCGCCGTGGTCAGGGATACGAGAATATCCGCAAAGTCTACAGCATCAATATCGTGTATTTCGCCTTAGGCTCGGGTACGGATTATGTGTATCATGGTACAACGGAGTTCAGGGGACTTCACCATAACGATTTGCTAAACCTTTCGCCTTTCCAGCAGGAAAAGTTTCAGGCAGAAACAGTAAGCCAGTTGTATCCCGAATATTACATTCTGCGTGTGAATGATTTCAACAAATGGTCTAAGGTGCCTCTTGAACAGTGGATTTACTTCCTGAATACCGGTGAAATCCCTGAAGATGCGGATGCTCCAGGTTTGTCCGAAGCCCGGGAACATCTGAAGCTGGCATCACTGAGCAAGGAAGAACTGAATGCTTATTACCGCAATGTGGACAATATCGTAATCCTGAGAGACAATATCGCTACAGCCCGTGGCGAGGGACATCTGGAGGGCCGTGCTGAGGGCCGTGCAGAAGGCCGTGCAGAAGGACTTGTAGAGGGTCGTGCGGAAGGACTTGTAGAGGGTCGTGCGGAGGGACTTGCCGAGGGAAGAGCCGAGGGTCTTGCCAAGGGGCGTGAACAAGAAAAATATACTTTGGCACAAGGTTTCAAAAAAGCAGGGATACCAGTAGGTACCATTGCCCAAGTGACGGGACTGAGCGTGGATGAGATAGAGAAATTGTGATGGAAGCAGAATGTCCTTTTGGTATTATAAGAAAAACAAAAAATAAAACAAATATAAAAAATGAAAGTTCCATTTTCTCCCCCAGATATGAGTGAGTTGGAGGTCAATGAAGTTGCGGATGCCATCCGCTCAGGATGGATAACTACGGGACCCCGTACCAAAGAGTTTGAACGTCAGATTGCAGCGTATTGCCATACCGAGAAAGCGGTGTGCCTCAACTCGGCAACGGCTTGTATGGAACAGGTGTTACGCCTGTTCGGCATAGGGCCGGGTGATGAGGTGATTACCTGTGCCTATACCTATACCGCTACTGCTAGTGTGACCTGTCATGTGGGTGCCAAAGTGGTAATGGTGGATACAGCTCCCGGTTCGTTTGAAATGGACTATGATAAATTGGCTGATGCCATCACCGAACGTACCAAGGCCGTAATACCGGTAGATCTGGCTGGGATTGTGTGTGATTATGACAAGGTGTTCGCCGCAGTGGAGAGCAAACGTCACCTGTTCCATCCTTCCAATGATTTGCAGAAGGCCTTGGGGCGTGTCCTGGTGTTGGCCGATGCTGCTCATGCTTTCGGCGCTCAGCGCAAGGACAAGATGTGTGGCGAGATTGCCGACTTCACCAGTTTCTCGTTCCACGCTGTGAAAAACCTGACTACTGCTGAGGGTGGTGCCGTAACATGGCGTAACATTGAGGGCGTAGACAATGAGTGGGTGTACAAGCAGTTTCAACTGCTCTCATTGCACGGGCAGAACAAGGATGCACTGGCCAAGACACAGTTAGGTGCTTGGGAGTACGACATCGTGTCACCCGCATATAAGTGTAATATGACGGATATCATGGCGGCTATCGGATTGAAACAGTTTGAACGTTATCCGCAGATGTTGGCTCGTCGCCGCCAAATTATTGAGCGTTACAATGCAGCGCTGAAGGACTTGAACGTGGAGGTGCTCGACCACTACGGCGATGACCACGCTTCGAGCGGTCACCTCTACTTTGTGCGTCTGCTGGGCAAGGATGTGGAGTATCGTAACGAGGTTATCATTGAGATGGCACGGCGTGAGATCGCTTGCAACGTCCATTACAAACCGCTGCCGATGATGACGGCATACAAAAATCTTGGTTTTGGAATAGAAGATTATCCGAATGCCTATAATCAGTATCGGAATGAGGTGACGCTGCCGCTCAATACCTGCATGACGGACGAACAGGTGGATTATGTGATTGAGAACTTTGTGGAGATAATAAATAACGGTTAACTGTAAGCGCCAAAATGATAAACTATGTATAAACATGTCTTCAAACGGCTAATCGATATTTGCATTGGGTTGGTTGCCCTGCCTTTTGTCTTATTGATAATTATCGTGTTGGGGCCGATAATTTATTTTACCGATAAAGGCCCGGTCTTTTACAATGCCAATCGTGCAGGAAAGGATTATAAGCCATTCAAGATGTTTAAACTTCGTTCGATGTATGTGAATGCTCCTGATATTCGAAATGCAGATGGTTCCACATTTAACAGTGACAATGACACTCGCGTGACGCCTATAGGGCGTTTCATGCGTAAAACCTCATTGGATGAGTTCCCTCAGTTTCTTAATATCTTGAAGGGTGATATCAGTTTCATCGGTCCTCGACCTAAATTGTATTGCCCTGAGAAATATCCCAATGGATTGCCTGAATTTATGAAGAAAAGTTTCTTGGTAAAACCTGGTGTTACAGGATATGCACAAGCTTATTTCCGTAACTCTATTACTAATGAGGAAAAGTTTAAGTGGGACGGATATTATGCAGAGAATGTAAGTCTTTGGATGGATGTGAAGATTATATTCCAGACATTTTATTCTGTGATAGCGCGTAAGAATATCAATACTGAACAGAGCTATAAAAAATAGTATGAAAAGATTATTGATAATAGGAGCTTCAATCCTACAGTTACCTGCCATCAAAAAAGCTAAGGAACTGGGACATTATGTGGCCGTGGCGGATTTTAATCCGAATGCAGTGGGTATTCCTTATGCTGATGAGTTTTATAATGCCAGCACCATCGACATTGAGGCAATCTGTAAGGTTGCCGAAGAGTTTAAGCCCGATGGCATCATGACCTTGGCTACTGATATGCCGATGCGCTCGATTGCGGCAGCTACCTTACGACTTGGTTTACCGGGGATCTCTATGGATACGGCCGTCAAGTCTACCGATAAAGGAGAGATGATAAAGGCTTTTAAGGAGCATGGCGTAGAGTCGCCCTGGTTCTATATCATTGAGAATGTATCAAAACTCAATGCGTTGTTGCCACAATTGAGTTATCCTTGCATCCTGAAGCCAACAGACAATGCCGGTAGCCGTGGAGTGATGTTGGTAGAATCGGTTGAGGAATTGCTTGAGGCTTACCAATACAGCGTGAGTCAGTCGCGTGGCGGGTTGGTGATACTCGAAGAGTATATGACTGGTCCAGAGGTCAGTGTGGAGGTGATGGTGGTCGATGGAGAGCCTCACGTGTTGCAGGTGACCGATAAGTTGACCACGGGTGCTCCTTATTTCGTGGAGATGGGGCATAACCAACCTTCGATGCTTCCAGCTGAGGATGTGGAGAGAATCAAGGACTTGGCTTGCCGAGCAGTGAAGAGTGTGGGCATCAACTGTGGCCCCTCGCATGTGGAAATCAAATTGACACCTACTGGCCCCAAGATGGTAGAACTGGGTGCACGTATGGGTGGTGACTGTATCACTACTCATCTGGTGCCTTTGTCTACAGGTGTTGATATGATTAAGGCTACGATTGACGTATCATTGGGATTGAATCCCGATATTACCCCGACACTACGGAAGGGTAGCGCTATCCGTTTCTTCGATGCACCCAATGGCATCATTACTGCTATCGAGGGCGTTGAAGAGGCATTGGCTATCGATGGTGTGCAGGAGATATCATTCACTAAGAACGTGGGTGATGAGGTGACGGGAATCCATAGTAGCCTTGATCGTTGCGGCTTTGTGATAGCACAGTGCGATAGCGCTTCCGATGCTATAGAGGTGTGCGAGAGAACAAAGGAGAAAATACAAATAACTATCGGATAAACGATGTCATTATGAGTAAGAAGGTCTTAATCTTAGGTGGCGAAGGCAATGCTACAATAATTGCTAACGCTATGTTGGATGCCAATCGCAGAGGCTATGATGAGTATGTCTGTTGTGGCTTGCTTAATGATGGTAATCCTGTAGGGACTATCATAGACTCTTTCGAGGTCGTTGGAAGCATTAAAAAGGATTTTAAAAAATTTTTGGATGAAGGGTATTATTTCATCAATGCGATTTTGAGAATTGATGGTAATAAGCAACGTATCCAAATGGTGGAGGATTTACATATACCGGAAGATCGATTGGCTACGTTTGTTCATCCGACTGCTTATGTGGCCCCGAATGTTCAGTTATCTCCGGGTTGTGTGATTATGCCTTTGGTTACGATGTCGTCCAATACCAAACTTGGCAAGTGTTGTCTGGTATTGAACTCTGCTAACATAGGGCATGATGATGTCATAGGTGATTATTGTCATATTTCAAGTCATGCTTGTGTCGGCTCATTCTTGAATATAGGAAGAGGTGTGCATGTGGGGCTAAATGCAACAATCCGTGAACATCTTACTATCGGTGATTTTGCAACAGTAGGAATGGGAGCAGTTTTGACAAAAAATGTAGGTAATGAGGAAATTTGGACTGGCAATCCAGCTCGTTTCTTAAGAATGGCAGAATAATGAAAATCCTATTATTGCCTGCATATTTTTATCCAGAGCAGGCTGCTAGTTCATATCTAGGCGACAATATACGCCAAGCAATGTGTGAGTCGGGAGCTATATTGGAACTATATGCTCCGATGCCTACGCGTGGTATATCAAAAGAGGTGCGCGAAGAGTATAAAAAACGAAGGATGGAACATTGGCACGATGGCAAATTGGAGATTCATCGCTTTTTGATGTATGGAGAGGGTAAGAATCCTATCCTACGTGCTTTGCGCTATGTCTTCTGTTGGTGTGCCCAGTTCTGGAAAGGACTTCGCGCCAAGGATATAGACCTTATTTACCTGGCAAGTACGCCACCTATACAAGGTGTGTTGGGCGGATTGCTGAAGAAAATCAAGAAGGTGCCCTTCGTGTATAACCTTCAAGATATCTTTCCCGACTCGTTGGCTGGTACTGGGCTGGCAAAGAAGGACGGTTTGTTATGGAAGATTGGGCGCGTGATTGAGAACTTCACCTATCGCAATGCCGACAAGATCATCGTCATCTCTGAGGACTTCAAGCGGAACATTATGGAGAAGGGGGTGCCCGAGGAAAAAATCGTGGTGGTATATAACTGGGTAGACGAGGAGGCTGTGAAGCATGTGCCTCGTGAGGAGAATAAACTGTTCGACATGTACGGCCTCGACCGCAAGAAGTTCTACGTTACCTATAGTGGCAACATCGGCCTGACACAGAACATGGATATGCTGCTCGAGGTGGCCAAGGAACTGGAAGAGGACCCCAATATACAGTTTGTGCTCATCGGGGAAGGTGCCTATAAAAAGCGAGTGGAAGAAATCATTGCGGAGAAGAATATCGGCAATGTAACGTTACTTCCCTTCCAACCCTATGAGGATATATCACACGTGTTCAGTTTGGGCGATGCGGGGCTTGTCATCTCCAAGCCAGGGGTGGGCGAGAACTCTGTGCCGAGCAAGACATGGAGCATACTTTCTGCCTCGCGTCCAGTACTGGCCAATTTTGACGAAAACGAATTGAAAACGATAGTCAGTGAAAACCAATGCGGTATTTTCACTAAGGCTGGTGACAAGGAGACGTTCAAGCAGGCTATCCTCGATCTCTATCATGACAGGGAACATTGCGAACAATTGGGACGCAATGGACGTGAGTTTATCCTCAAGAACCTGACACGTGCCGTGGGTACACAGAAATACGTGGATGTGATAAAATCGTTTGAAAAGGCATAGGGCAGTTTTTGTTTAGGGTTTAGAGTTTAGTGAGGTTTCGTCTTGGCAACGGATAACAGGCCTTGTTTAGAGTTTAGATTTTAGTAGCATTTAAAGAATAAAATATATAAAATACGAAATGAAGAAAGCATTGATTACCGGTGTAACCGGCCAGGACGGAAGCTATCTGAGCGAGTTCCTTCTGGGGAAAGGCTATGAGGTTCATGGCATAATCCGCCGTTCCTCTGTGGACTACCGCGAGCGCATCGCCCATCTTGAGGGCCGTCCCAATTTCCACCTCCATTACGGCGATTTGGGTGATTCCATGTCACTGGTAAAGGTGGTGGGTATGGTACGTCCGGACGAGATATACAATCTGGCAGCGCAGAGCCATGTGCAAGTAAGTTTTGACTCTCCCGAGTTTACCGCCGATGTGGACGCTACGGGTGTGTTACGTGTGCTGGAGGCTGTACGTGCCTGTGGGCTGGAAAAGACTTGCCGCATCTACCAGGCATCCACTTCGGAACTTTATGGCAAGGTGGAGCAGGTGCCCCAGAACGAGTATACGCCTTTCCATCCTTACAGTCCCTATGCGGTGGCCAAGTTGTACGGGTTCTGGATTGTGAAGGAATACCGTGAGGCATACGGCATGTTCTGCTGCTCGGGCATCCTTTTCAACCACGAGAGCGAACGGCGCGGGGAAACCTTTGTTACCCGCAAGATAACACTGGCTGCCGCCCGTATTGCGCAGGGCATGCAGGACTGCCTGTATCTTGGCAATATGGATTCACTGCGTGACTGGGGCTATGCCAAGGACTATGTGGAATGTATGTGGCTAATCCTGCAGAATGAAAAGCCCGAGGATTTTGTGATAGCTACAGGCGTGCAACACTCCGTTCGTGAGTTTACGGACTATGCCTTCAAACATGCCGGCATAGAGCTGAAGTTTGAGGGTGAAGGCCTGGAAGAGAAAGGTATCTGCGTGGCTGTACATGGCAGCGCCCCGGAATCCCTGATTGGCAAGACGCTAGTGGCCGTGAGCGAGGACTTCTACCGTCCGACTGACGTGGTGAACCTGTGGGGCGACCCCACTAAAGCGAAGGCAAAGCTGGGCTGGGATCCGAACAGGACATCGTTTGAACAGCTGGTGAAGATAATGGTGGAGCATGACATGGCCAAGGTGGCTTCAGAAGGAGCCGCTGCCAAAGTGAGGACCAATTTGGCGGAGTATCTGGAGAAGGGTATCGTTAAATAGGGATTGGTTTAGTGTTTAGAGTTTAGAGTTTAGAGTTTAGTGTTTAGTGAGATGGGGGCGAAGGCGTATTCTTTTAAAGACTTGAATGCTTACATAAAAGCAAAAGAATTGGTAAAGGCTGTCTATGGCGTGACAAGGTCATTGCCATCGGAGGAAAGATATGTACTTGCTGATCAAATGCGTAGGGCAGTGATATCAGTCCCTTCAAATATAGTAGAAGGGATGAATCGTATTTCTGATAAGGAAAAGTCACATTTTTTGGAAATTGCATACGCTTCGCTGATGGAAGTATATTGTCAGATTGATATTGCGACAGATCTGGGATATATTGATTCAGAAGGATATAAATGTTTGGAAGGAATTATACATACCGAAGCCAGATTGATCGCCGGATTAAGGAGCGCAATCCTCTCCCCCAACAAAACCCCTAAACTCTAAACTCTAAACTCTAAACATTAAACTCTAAACAAATACAACAGACATGGAAAAGAATTCAAAAATATACGTGGCAGGCCACCGTGGGATGGTAGGTTCTGCCATAGTCAGGGAACTGCAACGTCAGGGGTATACGAACATCATTACCCGTACACATAGGGAACTTGATTTGCTGCGTCAGGAGGAAGTGGAGAGCTTTTTTGAGGAAGAGAAACCGGAATACGTGTTCCTGGCCGCCGCCAAGGTGGGCGGTATCATTGCCAACCAGAGCGCACTGGCGGATTTTATGTATGAGAACATGATGCTGGAGATGAACGTGATACATTCGGCATGGAAGAACGGATGCCGGAAGTTGGAGTTTCTTGGCTCATCGTGCATCTATCCCAAGTTTGCCCCCCAGCCCATGCCGGAGAGCTGCCTGCTGACTTCGGCGCTTGAACCCACCAATGAGGCGTATGCGTTGGCCAAGATATCCGGCTTGAAATATTGCGAGTATCTGAACCGGCAGTACGGAACGGACTTCATCAGCGTGATGCCCACTAACCTGTATGGTCCGAATGATAACTACCACCCCGAGCACAGCCATGTACTGCCGGCCCTGATACGCCGTTTCCACGAAGCGAAGGAAGCAGGACTGGAGTCTGTGACCTGTTGGGGCGACGGCAGTCCGCTCAGGGAGTTTTTGTATGTGGATGATCTGGCCAACCTGTGCGTTTTCCTGATGAACCACTATAGCGGTAACGAGACAGTGAACGCCGGTTCGGGTAAGGAACTCACCATTAGGGAACTGACGGAGAAGGTGGCACACATTGTGGGTTACGAGGGAAAGATAATGTGGGACATTACACGCCCCAACGGAACACCACGCAAACTGCTTGACGTGAGCAAGGCGAAGGCGCTGGGATGGGAAGCGAAAGTGGAACTGGACGAAGGCATCCGCCTGGCTTACGAGGATTTCCTGCATAATCCGATGAGAGCGGAGAGGTAGGTTTTTGGTTTAGTGTTTAGTGTTTAGAGTTTAGTGACAACAGACAACGGGTAATAGCCTTAGTTTAGAGTTTTGTGATTCGAGGCAACAGCCGATAGCTAATTGTCAATGGCTAACAATATAAAATATAAAATGAGAAAGAAAGTATTTGTGAGCGGATGTTATGACCTGTTGCACTCGGGCCATGTGGAGTTTTTCCGCCAGGCTGCGCAATATGGCGACTTGTATGTGGGGATAGGGTCGGACAAGACCATCCTGCACTACAAGAATCATAAGACAGTGTATTCAGAGCAAGAACGCCTGTTCATGGTAAAGAGTATCCGTTATGTAAAGGAAGCCTACATCAATGCCGGCAGCGGTATACTGGACTTCCTCCCAACGTTGGATATTGTGAATCCGGATATATTGGTGGTGAACAGCGACGGCGGTTCGGATGCCAAACGCAGGGTGTGCGAGGAACGGGGTATGGAGTATGTGGTACTGGAACGTGATCCGCATGAAGGTTTGGCGGCTCGCAGCAGTACGGATCTAAAGAAGAGCCCTTGCCAGATACCCACGCGTCTGGACTTGGCGGGTACTTGGATAGACCAGCCTTATGTGAGTTGTCATGCCCCAGGCTGGGCATTGACCATCTCCTTGGAACCATCGTTTGAGATACGGGAACGTTGTGGCCTCAGCACCTCTACCCGTAATCTGATAAAGCGTATCTGGCCTTACCAGCTTCCCAATATGGATCCGGAGACACTGGCGCGACTGGTTTTCTGTTTTGAGAATCACCCGGAAAGAGAGGACGGCATTATCAGCGGAGCGCAGGATGCCATCGGCATCTGTGTGCCCGGGCTTTGCCGCCATTATTATGACAACCATTTCTGGCCGGAAAGGCTGGAAACTTGCGAGGATGAGGAAATTCTGCAGTGGTTGGAACGTCATTTGTGCATGATTCCCATGGAACCCCGTTGCCCAGGATGCTCAGTGGTGGAGGGACAGGACATCACTCCCGGTAAGGTACGTGCACTTGCTGCTTCAGCAGAACGATGCTGGACGGCAATCATGAATATGGATTTGGACGCCTTTGCCACTGCCTACAAGGATTCTTTCCATGCACAGGTGGCAATGTTCCCGGCCATGATACAGGGCAGTGTTCCGGATTACATTGAGAAATACAGCGCCATGGAGGATGTGCTGGCATGGAAGATGCCGGGTGCGGGTGGCGGAGGTTACTTGGCAGTAGTCGTAAAGAATGCGGGCGAGTTCTGTAATGCTCATCCCGAGGCAATTGAGTTGAGAATCAGACGCTCGGGGATGTGAGAGATGAATCTCACGCGAATCTCACAGATCACGCGAAGTTAAATAATAGAAATTAATTACAGAAGTCATGCAGCCCAATATTCTTTTAGCGAGATTTGCGGGATTTGCGTGAGACAACGATAAGGAAAATGAATAAAATAGAGGAATTATTATTATACATATTACGTACGGTAATTCATGATTTGCCGCTTGATGCCGTACGCTTTATGGATGTTACGAAGGAAGAATGGGCGGAACTTTACCGTTTGTCCAAGGCGCAGGGTGTGACAGCTGTCGTTTTTGACAAATTGTCACGGGCGTATAGCGAGTCCGAAGATTTTCCCAGACCTCCAAAGGAGCAGACATTGAAGTGGTATGCCCAATCTATGGCGATAGAGAACAAGATGTCCAAGATTCGCTGCCTGTCTGCCGAGTTTGCTGAACGGATGGCAGAGGAAGGACTGCACACACTTGTACTGAAGGGTATTGCCATCAGTACATACTACCCAAATCCCCTGCACCGGGAATTCGGTGATTTGGACTGTTATCTTTTTGAACACACTCCAAATGGCATAAAATGGGAGAATTGTTACGAGAAAGGAAATATAGCTGCGGAGAAAGGTAACTATAAAGTAAAACGCGGATACTATAAGCACTCTCACATTGTCTTTAAAGGAATGGAAATCGAAAATCACCAATTTTCATTGTCTATAAAGGATGGAAAAGAGACGAAAGAACTGGAAATACATCTGAGAAATTTGGTAAATCTTAGCCACAGGTTTGAGGGAAGCAAACTTATTCTTCCTTCTGCAGATTTCAACGCCTTGTTCCTTACTGCGCACTCCATGAGCCATTTCCTATATGAAAGTATAAAAATAAGGAATGTCTTGGATTGGGCTTTATTTGTGAGGAAGGAGAGGGAAAATGTGGACTGGAAGAGTTTCTGGGAGTGGTGTGACAAGATGCACTATACCCGTTTCGTGGAATGTCTTAATTTTATTTGTGAAAAGCACCTCGGCGTAAATGCAATGGCGTACAACAGAGTCTCTTCTGCAAAGTCCTTATCTTCTGATAAGGAAAAAATGACGACCCGAATATTGCAAGATGTTTTTCATGGCAATAGTATTTACACCAAGGGATATGGATATTTTGGCTTTCGTTTTGCTCTTGCCATGAGTTATTTTAAGTCTTTGTGGAAATTTCAAGAAGTCTATCAACATAACGCTTTGTGGCTTTTGTGCAAGCGAGCGTGGGGAATGACTATTAAAGAAGTTAGGTTGTAAGAATTTGCTGTAGTATTATTCAGTCAAAATTATATTGTAATGGATAGAAGGCGTTTTGTGAAGTCTGTGGGATGTGCGGGCACACTTGCAGCAGCCACACATTTGCCGGTGGGGGCAAGAGATAGGGTAGATTCTTCTGCTTTAAACCGTTTGCCTTCTGCCCATGGTATGGGCTATGTGGTGCTGGGCAAGGACAAGACATTTGCCGAGCAGGTGACGCAGGAGAATACCATCTATGAAATCAGGTATGACTTTGATTTGGAAGGCCGAAACGTGTCTGTTCCAAAGAAGGCGATCTTTGATTTTAGGGGTGGTAGCCTAGCTAACGGCAGATTGGTGATGTACAACAAGGCTTCATACGATTATGACACACTTTTCATACAAGCACCTCCTTATCATATTTTCAAGGACAAACTGTCAATAGACGGGGAATTTTCCTCTGACAGAATAAGCATAGAATGGTTTGGTGCTGTTGGGGATGGAAAGACTGACTGTACAGAGGCTTTCAGGCGTGCTTTGAAAATGTGTGCCGGTACACAAAAAAGGAAAGGAACAGATGGAAAAGAAACAACAGTTGAATATGGTAAGGGGTATACTTTTTATCTGAATAGTAACAGAACGTATATTATAAACGGAGCCATCAATTATTATGACGGTAAATACAATAATGTACAGCGTATAGCATTTGTAGGTGACAAGGCTGCACGGACAGAAGATTATCCTGCTTATAAACACAGACCTTGCGGTATATACTTGAAAGAGCCGAACATTTCTCTCTTTGCTCATGCGGAGGTGTCTAATTTAAGACTAGAAGATTTGTATATAACTGGTGAATGGACAGATTGGGTAGCGGCAAATGTTAAAATCTTTGATAATTGTCTTGTTCACAGACTTTTATTGAAGGGTTGCAACATTTCTTATATCCATACGTTATTTTATGAAACAGGGGTATGGACTGGGTCGAGAATACATGATAATCATTTAGTTGGAATCTATAATTTTTCATTTATTTCTGAAGCAGAGGGAGTTAAAGCTTATTTTGTGGACTCGTCCATTTATAACAATTACATAAATGGCTATGCTCCTGAAGCAAAAGACTCATCAGGAAATTTTATACATCCTGTAATTGATAACAGTTTTTTTTCATGGATTGGATGTAATGGTTCAGACATTCATCATAATTTCATTGATTGTTATGCCTGCATGTATAATTGTTCGGAAAGTACGGGAAATGTCAATTCCAGTCACAATCATTATCAAGTATTTAAGTATTTTCACAAAAACTTGACATTGTATAGTTTTAATGATTACTTTAACTGGAATGATGAAGATGCGGGAAAAATAAAACAGACCATAAATCGTTATGCAAATAGGACGTATACCGGAAAGGATGGGAACACTTATAATGTGCCATCTTATATAGCTACTGATGAGTATAGTTTAAAAAATATTGTAATAAAAGACGCAGTAATAGAAGAAAATATAAAAAATGTAGTATACAGAGTCGGCGATTTAACTGGAACTCAAAATCCAGGAACTAAATTTATTATATCATTGCATGACAATACCCCATCCAGATCAAATGCCATCGTATACAAAGAAGGGGCGGATTATCCAGTGTATTTGGAAGTGGGATCTAAATATGAACTGCAGATAGACAAAAAACTTGCTCATGTTCTTGAAAGTTTTCCTGCAGATATGGTTTCTGGCATTTTTGGTAAGTATGGCGTAGGTGAGTACTTCCTTGTAGGAACTAATTATTACATGTTTAAGATGTCCTATAATGGTTCTTCGATAGTGGATTATAACATTGTTCCTGTATATGATGAAAAATATAATTTTTTGACAGGAAGCATAACCCCAAATAGACCTATAGCCCCCATCATAGGCCAAAATTATTTCGATATGACTCTTGGTAAGCCAATCTGGTGGAATGGTACGGCTTGGGTTGATGCAACCGGGGCAAAGGTCTGAAATAAGATAATTTACGCACACCACTTATGAAATCTATTGCATTCAGATATAGTTTGTTGCTATTTTTGCTAATGGGTTGTCTGCCGTGCATGTCTTCAACACAGAACCTGGCATTGAAACTGGACGGGAAGGACAATAATGTGCGGACGGGTATCGGTTTCATTGAGGCGCCCTGGACGCTGGAGGCCTGGATTAAGGGGGACGATACCGAATGGAAAGCGCAGGAGGTGGTCTTTGGCGGAGGGGAATACAGTGCGTATTCGCAGGCTGACAATCTGCCGCTGGTTGTTGAGGACGGCAGGTTGTGCAGCGTGAAGGCCGGGCTGAAATCGTCAGTAGTGATGGACGATGCGTGGCATCATGTGGCTTTGACGTGCGACGGTTCCTGCATGCAACTTTATGTGGACGGAAAACTGGATGCCCGGAAGGATACGGCCGTGACCATCATTCCCGGAGCCATCGGGGTGAATGAATATGCCGAGACGGTTTTTGGCGGAATGATGGACGAGGTAAGAATCTGGAACACGTCCCTTTCCGGACGCACTATCCGGAAATGGATGTGTGTGCCCTTGTCCCCGTCTCATAGCGGATTTAAGCACCTGGTGGCCTATTACAATTTTGATGCGGGCATAGATGATACGGCACTGAACTGGGTGGGAAGCGGATACCAGTCGTACCACCTAAGGAACGGAAGGGTGGACTATTACGGCAGAAAGCCCATAGCCTGTGCCGTGCCGGCGGATAATCCACAGTTCCGGAATTATGAGGGACGGCAACGGCTGTTCAGCGTGGTGCCTATAGAGAATGAGTGGGATGCAGATAAGGGATGCAATGCCCATCAGATGATGAAGATGCGAATCTGTGTACAAGGGCAAACCAATCCGATTGCCGTGAAGGACTTTACCCTGAACCTGGAACAGAATAGCCGGCCGGAAGACCTGTCTTCCATAGCGGTCTATTATGCCGGGCAGACGGCACGGAGCAAACAGCGTGAACTGTTGTACAAGGGCACGCCAGTGGGTAAGAAGATTAAGGTCAGTCTGCCGGAGCATTTACAGAAAAGAATGCAGGAGGGTGCCAACTATCTGCTGGTTACTGCCGACGTGTCGCCTGACGCCTGTCCAGGAGACACTCTCCGCATAGCCATGGAGAACATTACGCTGGGCCGAAAGAGGGTTGCACCAGAGGTGGCGAGGCCATATTATATACCTATGCTGGTTACAGAAAGCTCTGCAACGGATTCCTCGGTATTCCGTGTGTTGCAATGGAACATCTGGCATGGAGGAAACCATGTGCCCTTGCAGGGAAAGGACAGGATTGTGGAACTGATAAAGGCAAGTGGGGCGGACGTGGTAACCATGCAGGAAGGATACGGTTTGCAGGAGACGATAGCCTCTGCGCTGGGCTTTCGCCTACAGACTCCTTCAGCAGAAGACAATCTGGCATTGTTCAGCAGGTATCCGCTGAGAAAACTTCCCACCTATCACGATTTCCGCTCCAATCCGGCAATGGTGACTCTGCCAAATGGCTGCGAAGTGTTGGTGGACGACTGCTGGCTGCGTTTCTCCACTCATCCCGATTACACAGGTTCGTACCCCGATGTAATGCACAATCCGCTAGACTGGGTAAAGGAAGATTCAGTGGTGCCGATGGAGGATGCCCGCAATATGCTGGCAAAGGATATAGATCCTGTCCTACGGGAAAAAGACGTGCCCGTGGTTATAGGAGGGGATTTCAACTCGTGCAGCCATCTTGACTGGACTGCCGAGGCTGCGCATCTGCATGCCGGCTATGGGCCTGTGGCATTCCCTGCATCGCGCTATATGGCTCAGCATGGTTATACAGACACGTTCCGGGCAGCACATCCGAACGAGGTAATACGCCCGGAGGGAACGTTTGCCGGAATATACGGGCAACTCGACTTCAGCCGCATAGATTTTATTTATTGCAAGGGAAACGTGCGTGTTCTCTCATCAAAAATTGTACAGACACAACCGGAGATTGATGACATCTGGCCATCGGACCATTCTGCCGTACTGACCACATTCAAATATCTGGGGAAATGATCCAGGGCTGTGCTGCCTTTCTGACACTATTACATACCACTAAAGAAGTCCATGACCAGATTGCCGAACCAAAGGGTGGCTTTTATCATAAACCAGATGAGCAGACAGCAGAGGGCAATGGTGGAGAGGGTGATGGCTACATGGCGCCGGAGCAGTTGGCGGGTGGCTTTGTCGCCTGTGAGATAGCCTTCGATGAGCTGCAGATTACGACGGTACGGACGGCTGGCAATGTCCAGAACGTCGCCCACGAAGAAGGGGATGAGGCCGATTAGAATGTCCCACAGGGTGTAGTTGATGATGGCCAGTGTGAGGGGTAACGACTTTGCCATGAAGAGACTGAAGAAGATGAAAGGCAGTGCCATGAAGGCCGAAGCGAAGTCGCCGATACCGGCCGGTAGCAGAAAGCCGATGATGGGATCCAGATAGTAGGTATCCATCCAACGTGCGATCTGTTGCAGGGTACGGTAAAGGCGTGAGTCCATGAGTTGCATGGATCTTCCGGGTTGCGGGGACTGCGGATTTTCCGTGGGAAGGGTTTGCATGATTGTCGTCTAATATCTGCCTTTTGCACAAAGGTACGGTTTTTCTGCGAAAGGAAAGGTATATGGCTGCCGAAAAAACAATTTTTACACTCATTTTGGGGCAGCCAATCCAATACTTCTATGTGACATAACTTCTACCAGTCTTACTCTGTCCATAATCAGCTAATTTATAGTTTTTTACCGGACAGCAATAAATAATTTTCTTATCATTAGCTGATAGCGAAGGATCGTTCAATGATTTCGAGACACATACGGCTGTTGTGGTAGGGGCATTTCCAGAACCCTGCCAGGTCGTCCTGCTGATTGGGTGTGCCGTCAGCACGGATGCTCCAGTGCCATTCGCCGTATTTGGGGTGGATGAGATGGCGACGGATATAATCCCAACAACGGAGTGCCTTCTGAAGTGCCTCCTTATCGCCAAAGTGCTGATAGAGGTTAAGAAAGCCGACTACCGTTTCTGCCTGTACCCACCAGTGCCGGTCGGCATCGTCTGTTTCGTATGCCATGGATCCGTCTGGCTGCAGGCCTTTTTCGCTTGCCTTTGCCACTTTTTGCACAATAGGCTCTACTCTGTCTGACAGTTCTTTGTCGTTCAGTACAAGAGCCGCCTCATGAAGCAACCATGAGCACTCTATGTCGTGTCCATAGCTTTCCAGTGCTCCCATGCGTGTCCAGTCTATCTGGAAAAACTGGCCGAGGTGATATGTGGAGGGGTTGATAATCCTGTCCGTAAACAGATGCAGCAGGTTGCGCAGCGCCTTTTCCACCTCTGGAACGGGAGCTATGCGGAAGAGGTTGGTATAGGGTTCCAGAATGTGCAGATGCGTGTTCTGGCTTTTGGGGAAGTTCTCGTCCCTCTCAGACAAACGCATATCCGAGATGGGCTGCCAGTTGCGCGTACATGCCTCGATATAGCCTCCGTATTCCGTATCCATAGCATGTGTCTCAATGAGGCTGAAGAGTTGCATGGCCGTCTCCCTTGCACGGGTACAACCGGTGGCGCGGGCATATTCCGAAAAACCGTATATCATGAACCCGAGGGCATAGAACTGCTTTTTGGTGTCCAGCGGACGTCCTTCGGCATCTATATTCCAATAGGTGCCGCCGTATTCGGGGTCGAGAAAATGGTCTTGGATATAGCGGGCCGTCTGTGTGGCAGCCGTATGATACTGCTGCAACACACCGGTGTCTATGCCTAACGGCAAAGCGGACAATACCCGATAGGCCGATGAGAATGTCCATAACAGACGGGCATAGAGGATAGCGCCGCGGGGCGCATCCTTGTGAAGTGTGCCGGAACCATCCATCCTGCCGTACCATCCACCCTTTTCCGGATCCTGCATCTGCTGCAGCCAGAAAGGCAGGATCTGCCGGGTGAGGCAATCAAGCGCTTCATGGCGCAACTGTTTCATAGTTTCCATAGCCAAACGATTCGGGGTGTTATTCCTTGTCCGTCCGGAAGGGAACGACAGCCAGCCCGCGGAAGTTTGTAAGGTTTCCTATCTGGAAATTCTTGAAACAATAGCGTACGTTCTTGGGGGCTGTCACTTGCGGACTGCTCACTATAATGCTTCTGTTGCGCTCGTGATAACGGGCTGTGGCAGGCTGGAATTTACCGTCGGCTCCGGCTATTTCAAAACCGACGATGTCTGTCCAAGGGCTCAGTCCGTCTTCGGCATGGCGGAAGAAGACCTCAATTTCCTTGTCATGAATCTCCATGCGTTCGTATTCCGGACTTTGTCCCAGAATACTGCGGATGCCGTAGGTCTTCTGCAATGCCATATAGGCAAACCTATAACCTACATCGCGTTTGTTGGCCGGATGAATCTGCGGAGCTTCGCAGGGCTTTACCAGATCGTTGGTAACGATGCATCCGCTGTTGTCTATGAGCTTTGCCGCCTGGTGCTGAGCCTCGCGCAACAGGGCACCGCTAATACCGTCTTTGCCACCGTATCCTTCCCACGGAGCAATTTCCGCCAGATAGAAAGGAAGGGTTTCTGCCGTTCCTCCAAACTCCTTACGCCAGAGGTCTGCCATGGTCTTCAGACGCTCGGCATGTACGTTGTGACGACCCACATTGGATTCGCCCTGATACCATAGGAAACCCTTTATCGTATAATGGCGGAGCGGATGCAGCATGGCATTGTACATGATCATGGGACTGTGGTATTCCCACCAGCGTCCGTTCCAACCACGTTTCAGTTCTTCTTCCAACTTGATGTCGGGGTAGGACTCCAGTATGTTTCGTGGCAGCCAGCCTTCCACGCGCGAACCGCCCCAGGCGCATGAAATAATGCCCACCGGAACTTGCAGTGTGCGTGTCAGCATTTTGGCAAAATGCCAGGCCGCCGCACTCATCCATGGAGCGGTATTTACGTCGGGCACATTCCATTTACAGCCGCTTACCCATTCCTGTGGCTCCGTATTTCCGGTTTTCGGCACATTGGCCATACGTATGCGGCCAGCCCATTCCGCTGCAGTGGCAATCTCTTCGTTGGCACCGTCAATGGGACAGCCTCCGAAGCCATTAAGGAACATTTCCATGTTTGACTGTCCCGAGCAGAACCATACCTCGCCAATCAGGACATTGGAAAGAACAACCTGTGTGGTGGCGTTCCCGTTCTCGCGCAAAGCGATTACATGCTGGTGCCATGATGCTTTGGGAGTGGTAACGCGCAGAAACCAGGTGCTGTCCGCATCGGCTTCTGTGGAAATGTCTTTCCGTGTCCAGTCGGTGTGTATCGAGATGCGGCTTCCGGGCGTTGCCTTACCCCAGATCTTTACTTCGGTCTGCTGCTGCAGAACCATGCCGGAACTGATGATATCGGGCAGACGGATGGATGTTTGGGAAAGGGAAGAAAGGCATACTGACAATAATGTCAGAAGAGATAATTTTCGCAGTATCATGATATAAGTTGTTTTAGTAGTTTATTTCGGAACGTATTTTCTTTAATTCTGAGTTGATAGAGGTCATGCGCTCTGTGGTGAGCGGATAAAAGTGGCATACGGCCATGGCCAGGACAGCCACAGCGGCGGGAATGAAACTCATCAGGCATTGCAGGCACATCAGTGCGCTTTCCGGCTGTGCTATCTGCATCTGCACCTCCATCTGTTCGCCTGTGCGGGTAATGTATCCGCAGGCGCCCAGCAGCCACAGAACCGCCGCACCGCCAATGGCACCGCCAAATTTCTGAGCCATGGAAGAAGATGAAAAGATAAGTCCGGTGGAAGCCGTTCTGTTCTTCAGTTCGGCATAGTCGGACACGTCGGCATACATTGACCATACCAGAGGAGACATGACACCCGTCAGAAGGGAGATGAACACCTGCATGACCAGCATCAGCCAGAAACCAAGGGGCGAAACGGGAATGAAAAAGAACAGTATGCTCAATACTGCCAGACAGGCATTTACACCAATGAACGTACTTTTCTTGCCGAATGCCTTTGTGAACCAGACGGTGGTGGCCACACCAACCATATTGGCCACTTCGCCCACAGAAAGGAACAGGCCGGCATAGAACAATACGCTGAAAGCACCGAACGAAAGCATGGCATTGAACCCTATGATGTCGGCAAAGTAGAATGCGGCAGTAGCTCCCCTAATTGTAGAGAACAAGTTGAAGGACAAGGCGGCTCCGATAATTATCCACCAGGGCTTGTTCCTCATCAGACTCTTGAAGTCGCTTGCCACGGACACATTTGACACTGTCCTGACGTGTTCCTTGGTCATAAAGAAGCAGAGCAGGAAGATGCCCAGACACAACGCAGCCATAACCGCCATACCGTATTGCCACGCATCAGTTATCTGCAGGCCGCTGTCCTTGAACCCGTTCACCATAGGCTCCCATACGGCCAGGGCTATGAAAGAGCCTCCGTAGGCAAAAAACATACGGTAGCTGGAAAATACGGTCTTTTCTCTTGAATCGTCCGTCATGACTCCAAGCATGGCACCATAGGGCACGTTGATGGCAGTATAGACGGTCATCATGAGAATGTAGGTAATGTATGCCCAGACAAGCTTGGCGCCGTATTCCCATTCGGGGGTGGTGAAAAGCAGAATGCCGCAAACGGAGAATACGGGAGCCACAAACAGCAGATACGGGCGGTACTTGCCCCAGCGTGTGCGTGTACGGTCTGCCACAATGCCCATCATGGGGTCTGATACGGCGTCCCAGATGCGGGTTATCAGCACCAGCATGGCAGCGTCAGTCAGCTCCAGTTTATATACGTTGGAATAGAAAAACGGAAGATAGAACGAAAACATCTTCCAGAACATTGATGAGGCCATGTCGCCAAATCCATAGCCGATTCTTTCAGTCAGTCTTGCCATATCCGGGTTTGAGCGCTTTGTTCTTTTGTGCCAGTTGTTTTATTATCTCTACTGATGAGGCTGTGCACAAACCGTCCTGGGGCGTGTGCAGACAATAGTCCACCAAACGGTCTATGCTGGAAACCGCCACGTGCATCCGGCTGTCTGAAGAGGCATAATAGATGAGTACGCGTCCGTCCTCATCGGCAACCCAACCGTTAGAAAACAAGACGTTCATAACATCGCCGGTGTATTCCCCCTCCTGCGGAGCCATCAGATAACCGCCGGGGCGGGCAATTACGCGGGTCGGGTCGTCCAGTGCCGTCATATACATATATAATACGTATCGCAGGCCACTTGCCGTTCCCCTTACGCCATGTGCCAGATGCAGCCAGCCGTACGCGGTTTTCAGCGGATGCGGCCCTTCGCCGTTCTTCACCTCCATGATGGTATGGTAATGGCGGGCATTGATGATGGTTTCTACCTTTATTTCGGCATGGGCGATATCATCCACCAAGGCCCATCCGATACCTCCGCCAGATCCAGCCTCAATGAAACCGTCCTGCGGACGTGTGTATAGAGCATATTTCCCGTTGACAAATTCGGGATGGAGCACAACGTTGCGCTGTTGGCTGGCTGATTTCAGGTCGTCCAACCGTTCCCATGTCTTCAGGTCCTTTGTGCGGGCAATTCCAGCCGTGGCCGTGGCTGCCGAGAGGTCGTTGGGGCAGGAGTCATCATGCCGTTCGGCGCAGAATATACCGTAAATCCAACCGTCCTCATGCTGTGTCAGGCGCATGTCATAGACGTTAGTGGCAGGAGAGGAGGTTTCGGGCATGGTAACCGGTTCGTCCCAGAAACGCCAGCCATTCACTCCATCCTGACTTTCTGCTACGGCAAAGAACGATTTGCGGTCGGCTCCCTCAACGCGGCATACCAAAAGGTAGCGGCCGTCCAGTTTGATGGCTCCGGCGTTGAACACTGTATTGATCATGATGCGTTGCATAAGAAAGGGGTTGTCTTTCTCGCAGAAATCGTATCTCCATTCCAAAGGCGTGTGTGCTGCTGTCAGGATAGGATACTTGTATCTGTCGTAAATGCCGTTGCCGAAAGGCTCTATCGTGTTGGCTCTGTTAAGCAACTGTTCGTGGCGGGCATAGAGGTCTGCCACTTTTTCTTCAAATGTCATGTCTGTTTGTTTTTATCACGTTTATCTTTTGACGCTTTTGATATCGTTGAGCATCAGTACATTCTTTTTATTTACCATTTCCCTGAAATATGGCGCATTCTTTTCGCCGGGTGCGGGACCGAAGTATTCGTGTCTGGCGTTTCTCCACACCAAGAAGTAGCACAAGGGATATTTCTCCACCTGAGGATGAATAACCCTGGTCCACCATGTGGGGTCTTTCAGATTCCTCAGCCCGCATTCCGTAACGGCCACCAGTTTGTTGTGCTTTCGGGCATAGCCGGAAAGAACTGTCATGTTGCTGTTGAACTGGTTTACGAAGTCTTGCTCTGTTCCCTGCTGGTAGGCATCAAATCCTATCAGGTCCACCCGGTCATTGCCCGGGTATCTTTCCAGAAACGATGCTTCGGTAAGGTTGGCCTCCACGTTTGGGGAATAGCTCCAGAGCAGGTTGTCAAATCCCTCGCAGAGCAGATAGTCCTGCAGCATGCACCAGAGCGCCTTGAATTCCTGCGGAGTAGTTTGTTGCGCACCCCACCAGAACCATCCGCCGTTGTTCTCGTGCCAGGGACGGAAGATGATGGGTACGGGACGCCCGTCCGATGTATGCAGGGTGCGCAGGAAGTTTCGTATCCGTCGCATCCAATACAAGAATTTCAGGTGGTGGGAACCGCCGGGCAGAATGCTGGCCGCCACAGTGGTTTCCTTGTTGTCCCAAGTGGTGCCCCCGGTGAGCGGATTGCGCGGATGCCATGACAGGGTTACGATGCCTCCACGCTCATGATGGGCAACCAGTTCTTCCCTAATGCGCGTGAAGGGTACGGAATCCAGATTCTTCTCGTCGCCCATTTCAATGCCGCCAAGGTCGAACCCCATTACGGCTGGATAGTCTCCACAGGTTTCCTTCACATCGCTTCTGCCGCGTTCCCATTCCCAGGTGAGTCCGTAGAACGGATCGTCCTGATGGCCAAACATGCACCCTTTCTTCTGCAGCTGTTGCAGGCGGTTGTACAGGTCTTTTCTGCCTTGTGCGGACAATGCGGAAGATATTGACAGGCAGATTAGCAGTACAATGATTCCCGCCGTCCCTTTAGATGTAAAATGTGTATGTGTCATAGGATTTTGCGTTAGGGATAAAGCGGTCTTACGTTTTCGTTCACTGGAGTGGGAGAGGGATCTTCCGCGCCTACGGGCTTGATGATGATGTCGTCAAAATAAGGTGTGGACACCTTTTGGCCTTCCTGGCCTACAATCAGACCGGCCATGCCCTTTGGGTAAAGGCCGCTCTTTGCCTTCAGCCTTTCCACACCATCCACCATACCTATAATGTCCTCGCCGGAGAAACGTAATGTTAGCTTGTGCCATGCCTCGGGTGAGAAATCCTTGATTCTGGTCTTGGCAAGAATCAGCTCGCCTCCTTCGCTCATGTCGTTCAGCCGCTTGATAAGAGCCTGCTGTTCGGCATCGCCCACCAGCTTTTTCTTGTCCACCTTGCCACGGGATATAACAATCTGGCAATTGCCCTGGTCGTCAATGTCCATATAATAACCCTTGGGAATAATACCGTATCCCCATCCCACATGCTCTATCCTTCCCATCAGTCCGGCTGTGTCGCCCTTCTTGAGCCAGACATTGGCGCTTACCTCATAGTCCGTCCATTCCCTGTCGCCGATAATGCTGTAATGGCGCCAGTCGGGAGCCCATGAATTAGTGCGCAGGTCAACGACCTGTTGCAGCGCCATGCCGTTTCCGTCGGGTGACGGGGCAATCTCGAACGCACCGCAGATATCGGCCGTATAGAAAGGAAGATAGCCTCTTTGCTCTGGCTTGGTATATTGGTCGAAGTTGTCCCTGTAGGGCATGGGGAAAGGCTTTGACGCCGGAATGTCAGCGAAGGCACCCTTCTGCTGACCGCGGGTGGTGGAGAGAGAATATACATGGTTTGGCTCAAGCGTCATGCAGAATACTCCTCCCTGCAGTTCCACGTCGGCCTGCTGTACAAATTGTTCCTGCTCGTTGCTTACCCACAGGCAGAGGTCTTTCCTGGATAGTCCGCCTCCCACCTTTACATAAATCTGTTGTGGCTCTGTGGCACCCTTAGTCTGGATAATGACACTATAGTCCTTGCCGGAACGCAGGGTAACAAGGTTGCCTCCCTTCTGCAATGCCAGGCATCCACCGTTCAGGTATTCCCAACCAACCTTGCAGAACTGTCCGTAGTGGGCATATCCCCAAAGGGCCTGCCTTACCTTGTAGTGGCCGCTCCATGGCTCGTATGCCAGTACGGTTGGCGGGTCTTCGGAGTATGGTTCCAGCGGATAGATGCCGGCTATGTCGTACCAGTTGACAATCTTTGTGGCGTTATTCTTTATATAGTTTAGGTTGAAGCATTCTATCAGACTGATAAGACAGTCGAATCCTTTTTTATATACATGGTCCTCCGTGTCCCATATTCTCTTGCCCATTTTGGCCGCCAGTGCCTTCTGTTCCTCGGATACAGGGCGTTCTTCGTAGAAGACGTGTCCTCCGATAATGTCGATGGCGTTACGCAGTTCCTCGTCCTTTTCCATGTCGAAGACAAAGTTGAGTTTCTCTGCATACCAGTTGTCAAAGGCATGGATGGGAAGATCCTCAAAGCCGTTGGCGTCGAGTGTCTTTCTCAGCATCTTTACGAACTCGTAGCTGTCGCCCTTCTCGTTACGGCAACCGATGGCCGAGAACTTGAGTCCGTATACGTCGCGCAGGCCTTCCAGCCATTTTACATAATAGTCTGCCGCATCCTGCGACCAGAAGTTGCCGTTTCCTATCCATGCCGGCGCACTCCATGCTGTGCCGTCAAGCGTCAGCTCGGGATTGCGCTTCTGCGCTTCCTGCATAATCCACCAGGTATATCCGCGCGAGTAGTTCAGGTCGTCGCGTGTGTGCATGTGACTGGGCATGGAACCTTGTGTGGAATTGCCGTCGCCCGGAATCTCCACAAAAAGCGCACTGACGGAAGCTCCGAACATGGGTTTGTACACCATGTCCAGTATCTGGCTGCGCTGCGGCTCGGGATAGTCTTTCAGCAGAACAGAGGTGGCACCGCCGCCATTAACAAGTCCCAGACCGTCAAAAACCACTCCGCCGGCCTCTCCGTCTAATGTGATTTGCTGGGCCGAAGGGTCCGGCTTGGGCGCACAGGTGGCAAACATAGCCAATGTGAAAAGGGAAATGCCCAGTTGGGCAGAAAAGGAAAAATGTTTCATCATGTATGTGTTTTTATGTTAATTTCATGTTCATTTGACGACAAAGTTAGTCAATTTATCCAAACGTAAATGGCACAATCTTAACAAAAGCCGACACATTATGCAAAAACAAGAAAATTATTCCGTAAGGATTGCGAAATGAATGCGCATAATTTGTTAATTTTGCGGAAAAACGTATTAAAATCCGATTTATAGACGTGTGATGTACCCGGGAATCCTGCACGAAATAACACCGCTCAACGAACATGACTTCATGTATGTGGCAGACCGGCACAAGGAAGAGTTTACCTATCCCATTCACTGCCATGAGATAATGGAACTCAACTTTGTAGAGAATGCCGCCGGATGCCGCCGGATAGTGGGGGATTCCATAGAAGTTATCGGGGATTACGACCTTGTGCTCATAACCAGCAGTGATTTGGAACACGTATGGGAACAGCATGAGTGCAAAAGCCGGGACATACACGAAGTGACCATCCAGTTCCGCCTGAACCTGGAGGAGAATAATTCTCCCATACGTACCAACCCTTTCAGGTCTGTCTATGAAATGATGATGCGTGCCAGATACGGACTGTCTTTTTCCCGCCAGGCCATTATGAAGGTGTATCCCAGACTGATGGCCATTTCCTCGCAGCAGGAAGGCTTTTATGCTGTGCAGGAACTATTCAGTATTCTCTACGAGTTGTCCAAGTTTGATGACGCCTGCCAGCTTTCCTCCTCATCCTTTGCCAAGGTGAATGTGGAAAGCGAGTCGCGAAGGGTGCAGAAGGTTAAAAGCTATATAGCAGCGCATTATGTGGAAGAGTTGCGGGTGCCCCAGTTGGCGGATATGGTAGGCATGGCGCCCACTGCCTTTTCGCGCTTTTTCCGGCAGCGCACGGGAAAGAGCCTTACCGAATACGTCATAGACATCCGTTTGGGATTTGCCGCCCGTCGGCTTGTGGACACCACGGAGTCTGTAGCTGAGATATGCTATGCCTGCGGATTCAATACCATCAGCAACTTTAACCGCCTTTTCCGCAAGCGAAAGGGATGCAGCCCCATGGAGTTCCGCCAGCGTTACTGCAAGACCAAAGTCATTGTCTGAAGCCTTGTTTTACGCACTATGGTGCAGAGCCAAAGACATACTGTTGCAATGGCAGTTGAATGCCGTTGCGGGATAAAACGCACCAGTATCCATAATATTATTATGTTTAGGCGGAGTCTGTCAGTCACTTTTTTTCTTGGTTTAGAAAGGTTTTACATGGTTTTATACCACAGATAAAAGAAAAAATCTTATATTTGTATCCAAAATAACCTGACTGTATAGGACTTTTTAAAGGGATATACCTAAAAGATATGCTTATGAAGAGACTTTGTTTGTTTTATCTGCTGTTCTTCTCCTTCCTGCAAGGAGTGAAGGCCCAATCTGCCAATTCTCTTCGTATCAATGAAGTGATGTCGGCCAATGTGGACCGTATATTGGACCCCACATGGAACTATGGCGGATGGATAGAGATTTATAACCCCACCACGCGCAATATTAATCTGAAGAACCACTGGATTAGCGATGATCCCGGCAAATTGAAGAAGTTGCGTATTAACCACGACGTGATAGTGCCGGCTAAAGGTTTTGCCAATCTGTGGTTCGGACATTACAGCCTTTATTGGCCTACGCAGATGAATATGAAGCTGGACTGTGACGGCGGAATCATTTGTCTGGCCTCCAATACGGGGTGGCTTATCGATTCTGTGGAGTATCCGCCAGCCGTTTCGCGTACCAGCTATGCCCGTGGAACGGATGCAGGAGAAGAGTGGGGCTATACCGCCACCCCTACGCCCGCTGCCACAAACGAAGGCATATTGCTGACCATGCACCGTCTGGAAGCCCCTGATGTTGTGCCTGAGAGCCAGATATTCAGCGGTGCCATCAGCATAAAGGTTGATATCCCCGAAGGGGCAACGCTCCGCTATACCATGGACGGCAGTACGCCGACTCTGGAGAATGGACGGACCAGTACTTCAGGAAATTTGTCCACTTCGGGAACGCGAGTCTTTCGCTTTGCGCTGTTTCAGGACGGATGCCTGAGCAGCCCGGTCGTGACCCGCTCGTATATCAAGCGTGACAAGTCGTTTAACATACCGGTGGTGTCTGTTGTAACAGATCCGGATCATCTGTACGATCCCACCATAGGTTTCCTGACCCAGGGGACAAACGGCCGGCGAGGGAAGGGAACAAGCGCCTATTGCAACTGGAACCACGATTGGGACCGCCCTGTAAACTTTGAAATGCTGGATCCCCAGACAGGCAGGTCGCTGATAAACATGGAGGCAGATATGAGCCGCTGTGGCGGACACAGTAAGGGATTCACTCCGTTCAGCTTCAAGATAAAGGCCGGAAAAGAATATGAGGGAAAGAATTATCTGGACTGGCAGTTCTTCCCAGACAAACCTTATCTGAAGCATAAGGCATTGCAGTTCCGTTGCGGAGGTAACGATTATCTCTGCCGTATAAAGGATGCTGCCCTGCAGAGTATTGTTAGGACCAGCGGGATTGATGTGGATCTGCAGGATTATGCACCGGTGTGCCATTACTTAAACGGAGAGTTTATGGGCACTATCAATATGCGTGAGCCAAACAACAAACATAACGTATATGCCAACTACGGATTGGACGATGACGAAATAGACATGTACGAGATTGAGTGCGACTCGGGCTATGTGCAGATGTGCGGAACACGTGATGCTTGGCAACGCCTGAAAAGCCTCAGTGCCAATGCTGCTGACCCCGAGGTATATGCTCAGATAAAGAATCTGCTGGACATAGACGAATGTTGCAACTACATGGCCATCCAGTTTTACCTGGGAAACAATGACTGGCCGCAGAACAACCTGAAGGCATGGCGTCCCATTATGGAAAACGGCAAGTTCCGCTTTATCGTCTTCGACTTGGATTTCGGTTTCTACAACAACGATCCGTTTCCGCATTTTACCTCGCGCCAATGGTATACGTTCTGCGAACTGTTTGATGTGCCCGGTGTGAGCCATTACACCCGTGAGGTGGAAATCGTGCCCATATTTATGAACCTGCTTAAGAATGCCGATTTCCGGAGGAAGTTTGTGGACGCATTCTGCCTGGTGGCCGGTTCTGTCTTTCAGCCAGAACGCAGCCGGGAACTGGTGAATCGCCTTGTTTCCGTAGTGGAATACATGCAGACACGAGAGAGCGGATATCCCGGCAGAAACGTGTCGCCGCGCAGCTCGGCCGATGAGGTTATCAACGGACTGGCAGACCGTGCCCCGATGCTATATGGCGCGTTGCAGAATTTTAGTGCGGCGGGATTGTCCGGTAACGGACAGGAAGTGGCTCTTTCCGCCAATACAGAGGTGGCGCAGTTGGGTGTGAACGGTCAGACAGTTCCCCTGCACTCCTTTGACGGACGTCTGTATCCGCCAGTAACCCTGTCTGCCCAGGCACCTGCAAGCTATCGGTTTGTGGGGTGGAAAACCAAGACTGCCATAAATGTGGGTACAGGACGGACATTGGTTCCCGCCCAATCAGAATGGAAATACAGCGATGCCGGACCAGTGGCATCCAATTGGCGTTACCGTATATTCTCGGACAAGAACTGGAAGGAAGGCAGCGCCCCCTTGGGCTATGGCGCTCACTTCCCGGTTTCCACTACTATCAGCTATGGCAGCGATGCAAACAACAAATATCCCACCTATTATTTCCGCAAGAAGTTTCAGATAGATGAAATGCCGGACCATGGTGAGTTTGTCCTGAACTATACGCTTGATGACGGTTGTGTGATATATGTTAACGGTGTGGAGGCCGGCCGGGTACATATGCCGGAAGGTGCAGTTTCCTATACAACCTATTCCGCCGCCTCAGTGGCTACTACGGCAGCTACGGGAAGTATTGTGATGGACAAGTCTTTGTTTAAGGCGGGCGAGAACCTGATTGCGGTGGAGGTGCACAATACATCTGCCACCAGCAGTGACATCCTATGGGATGCATCATTGCTTTGTGTGGACCAGGTACAGATAGAAGCCGGTGGAATTCTCAGCATGCAGGAACAATTTGAACTTCCCTATTCAACAGACAGACTTCAGTTGGAAGCTTGTTATGAATATGAGGGAGACAAGATAGAAAAACCAGTTGTGATAAATGAGGTTAGTGCCGGAAACAGCGTGTTTGTAAACGAATATTTTGACAAGAACGACTGGGTGGAACTTTACAATATGACTGCTGAAGACATAGACCTGGACGGAATGTATCTGAGTGACGAGCCGGGTAACCCCACTAAATACCGTATTTCGGCCGAGGGAACGGAAACCAGCACGATTATTCCTGCACACGGACACCGCATCATCTGGTGCGACAAACAGGATACGCAGGAACAGCTGCATGCCCCGTTTAAACTGGCCAATGAAGACGGAGCCGTGATAATGCTTACTGCTGCTAATGAAAGTTGGGCGGATACACTGGTGTATTGTGCGCATGACGGCATGCAGACGGTGGGACGATTCCCCGATGGAGGCAGTCAGTTCTATCGCATGTACCGCCCGTCCATTGATGCCCCCAATAAAATGAACTCCTATACCGAACGGTACGATATGCCGGAGCCGGAGCCTGGAACGGGTGGAAATGACGTGGAGAATCTTATGGCAACGCATTCCGGTGGACTGGGTGTCTGTTTTGTGAACGGAATGTTGCAAGTAAAGAACGAGGACTGTTCCGATGTGCAGCTTAGCATATATGCTCTTGACGGTCGTCTGGCCATGAGCCGCAATGTCCGTATGGATGCTGCACAGGCACGCGTTTCAGTGGGCCTTCTGTCATCAGGTACTTATGTGGCCCGTCTGCGTGACGGCGAAGGGAATCATTGCGCCGTGAAGTTTACGAAATAATAGCAGAAAGATGAAACAGATATCAGTTGTGTGCCTGTTGGCCGTAATATGGTGTTTGGGCGGATGCAACACTCCCGTTGAGATTCTGCCTGATCCTTCACTCGGACAAGGAGTTGTACTCCTGGCTCCCAAGGCCGAGAACGGTAAGGGCGTGCCGGTGGATACGTTTTATTTCGGAACTGTCGGTGGTGAACCGTCATGGCGGCTGTGCCAATGGAGCTGTCGGCACGATATGAGGGGGGCACAACATGCAGAAACGCAATATGGGGTGGAGTATGCAAGCGAGTCACTGGTTATGGCACGCAATGCAGACGGAGTTCTTACCATGGCTCTGGATGCCTCCAAGGAGTATCTGCATCCACGTAGCTCCGATGAGCCCTGGGCGCATATTTTGGTGGAAACCGATTTGCCTTTTGTCCCTTTGGATAATTATGAGGGGCTGCAACTGACATACAGTATGCGTATTCTTAAATGCGAAAACAGGATGGGGGAAGCCTATAACCCTGCAGTTCATGCCGCCCAGGCATTGGGCTATTTCCATCTGTCCAACAATAATCCGCAGTCTGAGGACTACAGAAAAGGCATGTGGTTGGGCGTGGGACTTTATGACAACCGTGAACCGGGCGGTATGCTCCCGAGGGTGATGTCGCATCTTGACAAGGGTACGCAGACCTATATCTACTGCCGTCCCAGCGAATGTTTCTTCGGTAAAGGTGTGGATTTTGCAGACAAGGAGTGGCATAGGGCACGGGTGGATGTTCATGAAACGCTGTCCGAAGCACTTGCATACTTCAAGTCTCAGGGACTTTTTGCCGATTCCGATGCGGAAGACTTTGCCTTTACCAGCATGAACTTTGGATGGGAAGTGCCGGGCACCTTCGATTGTATCCTTCAGGTAAAGGACTTCTCCTTAAAGGGTAGGCTTAGCCGGTAGCCAGGTCTGGTAATAATATAGTCAAGTAACAGGTATATTTGATCGTGTTAGAACCTGTTGGCAGGATCAAAGACGCACTATATTAATTCCGCCAACAGGTTGTAATATCCAAACAACAATAATTTCCTCTTTTTCGACAAATTTAATGGCTGACCCAGATGAGTTTGCTGATGTCATAGCCTCTGCGGCGGGCTTCGTTAAGTATTGTCTTCCGTTGGTTTTCTGTAAGTTGTGGTGAGCGGGAAAGAATCCACAGGTAATCATCGCTTCCGCTGCCAATGAGTGCGTAACGGTAGTCTTTGTCAAGCAACATTATGCGGTAGTCGGCATAGAACGGTCCGAAAAACGATACACGCAACAGGGCCGGTGTCTTTGTAAGTTTGGCCTTCCCTTTTGCCACTTTGGGTTTTCCGGATTTTATACCGGAATTAGTCACGTTTATGGTACCGTCGGCATTAAGTGAGTATACGGCCTTGGTTTGTTCCATGCCACGTTCAAACCGGTGGTCGAAACGGGCTATTTCATACCATTCGCCAAGGTAGCGGTTAAGATTGAGAGCCTTAATCGGTGTGTTGTCAACAGTCAGTGCGCTGCTACAGCCAGTCAGAAGCAGCACCAGCATGGTAAAGAATGCAGTTTTTTTCATGTCAGTGGTGTTTATGATTAATAACTCTGGTGCAAAAATAATCAAAATCTTGATGGCAAATTTGTATGAGAACATTTTTTTGCATTCCCAAACTACAGATTTAACAAAGGGAAAGGGTGCGTTTAACACTTTTAATGTTTTTTAATCCTGAAAATCAACAATTATTCTCTAATGTGCCCATTTCCCAGATTATTTGTCTATCTTTGTGTCTACAAAATTAATGCCCGTAGGTCTGATTGTGCCCAGATCCCTGTCGCAGAGCGTAAGATTCAGAAAATGTCACTCTTAATGCCGAATGACAGGCGGAGAAAATCTATGGGTTTCAGATGATTTGTGGCGGCGCTGATGAGGTAGAGGTCGCATGTGCTCAACTCATAATAGAAGGAGATGCTTTTGGAAAAATGCCGTTTGTCATGGGGTATGCGGAATTGTATGCGCTGGCCTATGGCGAGATTCATGCGGATGCGGGTGGAGAATCCGTAATATCCGGTGGGGTAGCGGTCGGGTTCTTGTGTCCAGAATTCATCGTTGAAGATTGTGTTCATATAGAAAGAGCAGGTTAGTGGCTGTACATGAACCACTTTGCCCAACGGTGTGTTCCAGGGGATAAAGTTCTGTTTAAGGGTAAAGGTGGCCTTGGCCTCATCTGAAGAATAACGAGGGATAAAACCCAGGAACATTTCGGTTTCCCATTGGCTGCGTTTTCCGTAATCCCATCCCATCCCTATGCTCATAAGCCCCATTCCGCCGGCATATTGTACCTTGGAATAGGTGGGGATAATGCGGTTCCATGCCTTATGGTAGCGGTAAACCCGTCGGGAGTATCTGCTGTACATTGTCGTGCTGTCTTGTGTATTAGCGTGGATGCAGACGGACAATGCGACAAATAAGCTCAGGCAGAACAGCCGGTTCCATGTCTGACAGAAGTTAGTAATTGACCAGCTGTTGCTCATATCCGTTTGGCGTTAGGGTAAATTCTACATAACCGCGCTTCTTGGCACAGGGCGTCTGGTGGTAAAGGATGCTGTCGCCGAAAAGGTCGTCCGTGGCGTAGCGGTGGCCATGGCCGTAGATACAGCATTGCAGGCCGGGAAACTGGCGAAGATAGAGCTGGAACACACTGGCCACATTGTTGTTAAACTCCAAATCAAAAGGCGGAACGTGCATGGCCACAACTGTCCGTTCCACTTCTGGAGGAATATTCTTAATCAGTTCCTCAATGAACCCGAAATCGGGTACGGGCTCGGAATAGTCGTATTCCATACAATTGGTGTTCAGGCAGACAAACAGCACCTTCCCCGCCACGAAACTGAAGTTGGAGCGTCCGAAGATTTCCTTGAAAACATCCTCTCCTGTGCCCAGGCAGTCGTGGTTGCCCAGTAAGGCAACCCAAGGCATGCGCAGCCCCAGCAGAATGTCGCGCTGAAGGATAAACTCGTGCGTGGCTCCAAAGTCGGAAAGGTCGCCTCCGTGCAGAACAAAGTCAATGTCCGTACGCTTGTTTATGCTCCGTACAAAATCTTCCGTTTCGTCGTACCACCGTTGGGTGTCGCTGATGAAGGCGAAGCGGATGGTATCCTTTCCTGTCAAAGATTCTTCGATACGCTTGATGTTCTTCTCGTTCAGCCCCTTTTCTCCCCGTACCAATGTGTCATAAGGATGCGCCTCAAACATTTCGCATCCCTGCAACCCCATAATGATGAAGAGGAGCATATAGCTCCAGACATTGTATAACCGCCCGTTTCTTTTCATGCCGCAAAGGTCATACTATTTTGCGGAACGCCAATAGCCTTAAAATAGGGTAAATTGTCCTATTTGGCGGTTGATGCGGAATTATGTATAACGATACGTCTTGAATTCGTTTTTTATACATGCCCTGTTTTTCCTCCCGAGGAAATTTTTATTCCCTCCCGAGGGATGTGTTACTGCATCATTTTACGTTCGGCATAGGCAATGCTGGCCAAGGCTTCTACCAAGTCTGCCGGGACATAGAAATATTGGTTGGACGATTCGTAGGCGATGGAGGAATCTTCGCAGGCAAGCGGGAGCATTTGGATGATAAGGTCACGCTCTGCTTTGAGTGCATTTTTCATACTGTTCCTGCATTCCTGACGTGCTGCTTCCGTTTTTGCTTCGGCTAACCGGTTGCGGGCATCAATAAAACGTCCTTGTTCTGCTCCCGATTTCAAGTGGATATACACGGTTTTCATCCGTCTGATTTCGTTTTCCAATACATAACGTAACTGTTCTGGAACGCTATCTCTGACTCCTTCCAAAAGCTTAGCTCCGTCTTGAAAACCTTGGGCGCAACGATCCATCTGTTGCAACCAAATATCAGTGGGGTAGACTGCACGCCAAGCGTCCAGATGATCGTATGGAAGTCCTACCATAGTGGCTGCATAGCCAGAGGGCTGGGTCAGTATGGGATTGGAGGGTCCCATGTGCTGAGGCCCATTGTAGACCATCTGTATATGGTAGGGGTATTGTCGATACGATTCGGAACACAAACGCCATGCTTTCCTGACTACCGGTGCAGCCTTTTCCCCGTATTCCGAAACGGCCAAGCGCTGAAGTGCGTTTTCTGCATGGTCTCCCGAACGGAAATTCTGAAAGAGTTTCAGGTTCTCCGAAGGGAAGCCGCCTAAAGACCAACTTAGCATGATGCCTTGTATGTGCTGGTCCGAAAGATTTTGTGCGTGCTCTGCCACCAGATTCAGAACAGGTACGGAAGGTACAACAGCCATTTCCCAACTGGCATTTACCTGCACCTTTGCCACGGTGCGCAATCCAGCTTGGCGGGCAATGGCCCAGTGGCGCAGAGCCCTTGGCCCCGGCCCGACGGCAGAAATGGAGTATTCGCCTATTTGCGATGCTACACCTCCACGCTCAATCGGAAGAGACCATTCGCTGACAGACATGAACCAGCAACTTTTGGGAAGTTGGGTAATGATGCGCTCACACTGGTCGTCAGGCCATCCCCAGTCCCATACTATAACCTTTGCTTCGGGATTTCCCCGGTGGACACCTTCTTCAATAGCTTTGTTCAATTCAATGGCCAATGAGGCAAAATCACGTTTGCGGCACAGAGGACAATGTTGGTGGGCGCCTCCACGCGAACCACAATAAGTAAAGTTCTCCGAAGCGGTTATGGTGAACACTCCTCCTAATCCCTTTACCTGACTAAAAAGCTGTTCCATTGAATTTGAAACCCACTTTCTTACTTCAGGCTGTGAAGTACAGAAGGGACGCAGTCCGCCTACTTCAGGCCCGGCCAAAGCCATGCGAGCAGTATTACCATTAAAATAGGATGTGTCCATGGCTCGTGGCTCGTTCAGATATAGATAGACCTTAACACCATACTTGGCTGCCCGGTCTACAAGACGTTTCAGGCCTTCAACACGTTTGTATGCCAGCCGGTCGCCAGGGAAAAGACTGTCGGGCTGTACCATTGTGCGTAGTACCGAATGGAGCCATATCCCGTTTACCCCCACTTCGGACAATTGGCGGAAAAGTTCCTCGGGATAAGAAGAGAGTCTTTTGTCGAGTAATGGGTCTCCGTAATCCGTAAAGTAGGGGAAAATCATTCTGAATTCAAACCCATCGGAATCTGTGAACGAAGTGACGCTTTTCTTGTATTTCTTTACCTTGTCAAAACTGCGCATAAAACCAAAACGGGGTTCGGAGGGGTATTGTGCCACCTTGACATAATTTTGTACGTCATGGGCAAAGCGGGCGGCTTTTTCTTGGGTCTGTTTGTCTGGTTCGGTGTATACAAGCGGTTCGCATTTTGGCTTTAGATTGCCCAGTTTTACCCATAGGAAATCATCCTCAACAAGACGAAAGGCCAACTCTTCGCGTGACATGTCTAGCAGTAAAAGCAATTGCTCGTAGGGTAGCAGGTGCCAGTTGCGCCGAATGATGGTGATGTATCCTCGGCTTGTTCCCCATTCTGTCTCGATGCGTTGCTTGCGGTTCAGTCCCATTGACTCTGCCAGTTGTGTCACATTCTTTTTGCTTGTTCCTAACACCTTCGCCAGTTTCTCGGCCGGAACCAAAGTCCAGTTCCGCCACACAAAGGCATGTTGCCGACTGGGGAAATAGTCATATTGTATGGCGGTTTTTAGGCCGCCTTCTCCTGGCAATGTAATTGGATTCTGTTCAGAAGCGTGCATGAAGATGCACCATATTGCCATACTGAAAAAAAGGAGAATTCTGCATAAAGATGCTTTTCCTGGTAGTGTCATTTTATATCCAAATGGGTTATTTATGGGCAAAGATACGATTTTTTTATGGAATACTAATGAAGAAAGGGTCTATCTTATTTATTCACTTTCTTTCAACAAATGGCGCCTTACTGAATAAATATTCATAAAAAAGCAGATGTATGCATGGATTTATTGTATAAATGGTGCAGAATCTATAGAAAATGTGTACCTTTGCGGCTAAAACATGAAAAAATATGCAGGATAAAAAGGCACGACAGCAAGTAATCCGCATGATTATAAGTTCGCAGCATGTGGAAAGCCAGGAGGAATTGGCCATTGAGATGGACAAGGCCGGCTTCCCGTGCGGACAAGCCACATTGAGCCGCGACCTCAAACAGTTGCGTATAAGCAAGGTGCGGACGCGCGGAGGCCATGCAGTATATGCGCTGCCCAAGGATGGTCAGTTTGTGCCCGCTCCCTCGAGACAGGAAATAAACCAGGGACGCTGGGGCGTTCAGTTCTCCGGGCAGATGATGGTCATCCACACACCGCCCAGCTATGCCAGCATGGTGGCATCGGAGGTGGATGCGCTGAAAAGCCCGTTGCTATTAGGCAGCGTGGCTGGCGACGACACCATATTCGTTGTGCTTGCCGAAGACGCTGACCGTGAGGAAGTGGCGCTAATTATCAGTAAAATAATAAGACAAATCAGATAAAAATGCAACAGGAAGGATTGATGGGAGATAACATACAGGTGATGGTGGCGGAAGAATGCCATGAAGCCTATGTAGACACCATCCTGAAAACGATTGAGGATGCTGCCAAGGTGCGCGGAACCGGTATTGCCAAGCGCACGCATGAATATCTGGCATCCAAGATAAAGGAAGCCAAGGCTGTCATAGCGCTTGATGGTGACCGCTTTGCCGGATTCAGCTACATTGAGACGTGGGGCAACAAAAAGTATGTGACCACGTCGGGATTGATTGTACATCCCGATTTCAGAGGGATGGGACTGGCCAAGCGCATCAAGGACATGACCTTTACGCTAGCGCGTAAGCGGTGGCCCCATGCCAAGATATTCTCATTGACAAGTGGTGCGGCCGTAATGGCCATGAACACACAATTGGGCTACAAGCCGGTTACGTTTGCCGACCTGACAGACGATGAGGCCTTCTGGCAAGGATGCGAGGGCTGCTGTAATGTGGACGTGCTGCACAGGACCGGCCGGAAGTACTGCATCTGCACTGGTATGCTGTACGACCCCGAGGAGTATTTGCCGGCAAAGATACCGGCAGAAGTGCTGGAACGCATCCGTCGCATTGACGGGGAAATAGAGGAATAAACCTCTCTGAATCAACAAAGAAAACAACAAAAGACAACAAAGATATGGAAAAGAAGAAAAAAGTGGTAGTGGCCTTCAGTGGCGGACTGGACACCAGTTACAACGTAATGTACCTGACCCGTGAGATGGGTTACGAAGTATATGCAGCCTGCGCCAATACCGGCGGCTTCAGTGAGGAACAACTGAAGCAGAACGAGGAGAACGCTTACAAGCTGGGGGCTGTAAAGTATGTAACCCTGGACGTTACCAAGGAATACTATGACAAGAGCCTGCGCTATATGGTGTACGGCAATGTGCTCCGCAACAACTGTTATCCCATCAGCGTAAGTTCTGAACGCATTTTCCAGGCTATGGCCATTGCGCGCTATGCCAAGGAAATTGGAGCCGATGCCATTGCGCACGGCAGTACTGGTGCCGGCAATGACCAGATCCGTTTTGATATGACTTTCCTGGTATTGGCTCCCGGAGTGGAAATCATCACGCTGACCCGCGACCGCAACCTGAGCCGTCAGGAAGAAGTGGACTATCTGAATGCCAACGGATACTTTGCCGACTTTACCAAGCTAAAGTACAGCTATAATGTGGGCATCTGGGGAACCAGTATCTGCGGTGGTGAGATTCTGGACAGCACACAAGGACTGCCCGAGAGCGCTTATCTGAAACACCCCACCAAGCAGGAACCTGAAATACTGAGCATCGGTTTTAAGAAAGGCGAAATCTGCAGCGTGAACGGAGTGGAATTTGAAGACAAGATTGCCGCCATACAGGAAGTGGAGAAGATAGGGGCAGCCTATGCCATTGGCCGCGACTGCCATGTAGGCGACACCATCATCGGTATCAAGGGCCGTGTCGGATTCGAGGCTGCCGCCCCCATGCTGATTATCGCTGCCCACCGTTTCCTGGAGAAATATACCCTTAGCAAGTGGCAGCAGTACTGGAAGGACCAGATTTCAAACTGGTATGGAATGTTCCTGCACGAGAGCCAGTATCTGGAGCCTGTAATGCCCGACATGGAAGCCATGCTGGAAAGCAGCCAGCGCAATGTGAACGGAGTGGTTACCCTGGAACTGCGCCCCTATACCTTCCAGACCGTAGGCTGCGATTCGCCCGACGATTTGGTCAAGAACAAGCTTGGCGAATATGGCGAGACTGCCAAGGCATGGAGCAGCGAGGATGCAAAGGGATTCATCAAGGTTACTTCCACAGCCCTCCGCGCCTACTATCTGGCACATCCCGAGGAAGAAAGATAAAAATGTAAAACCAAATTAAATGAGACCAATCATGTCAGAACCGAAGAAATTGGAGCGTCCCCGTACCGGGCGTATCTTGGCCGGTGTTTGTGCCGCCATTGCCAACTACATTAATAAGGATGTAACATTTGTGCGCATCATTTACGTTTTGCTCTCCGTATTTACGGTAATCTGTGGTCCTCTGGTGTATTTCATCCTCATGCTGCTGATTCCCGAGAAAAAGACACAATTCAATATTAACAGAAACAAAAAGTAAAAAACCGTTTTGCGTTAGCGGTCTCTTCCATACTGATGAAGGAAGACCACAAGCAAGAATTAAAAGAATATAAAGAAACGATTATGGAAAAGAAGTTTTATCTGTCTAAAAGTGACAAGAAGATAGCCGGCGTTTGCGGCGGTTTGGCCGAGTATTTCGGTATGGATTCCCTCATTGTGCGCATTGCTTTCTTCTGCGCAGTATGGTTTATGGGAATCGGGCTCGGATTCTACCTGATTCTGTGGCTGCTTGCTCCCAAGAAACCCTGATGCCCCTATTATATTTATTATAAGGTATAGATTGCAATGGATAAAGTTAGGATAGGAATATTGGGTGCTGCCGGTTATACAGGAGGCGAACTGATTCGTGTGCTGCTGAACCATCCGCAGGCCGAGATAGTATTTGCCAACAGCGAGTCAAATGCCGGCAACAAGGTGTATGCCGTACATGAAGGTCTGCTTGGCGAAACAGAGATGGAATTTACCGATGAGATGCCCTTTGACCAGGTGGATGTGGTCTACTTCTGCTTCGGCCACGGCAAAAGCGAGGCCTTTCTGAATGAACACACCATTCCCGCTCATGTGAAGATAATCGACCTGGCCCAGGACTTCCGCATTGCTGCGCCCGGCCATGATTATGTCTATGGCCTGCCCGAGACCCACCGTCCCCAAATCAGCGGATGCAATCATCTGGCCAATCCCGGCTGTTTTGCCACCTGCATACAACTGGCCATGCTGCCAGCCCTGGCCCACGGGCTTATCAGCGGAGACATTCATGTGAACGGCATTACGGGAAGTACCGGAGCCGGACAAAAGCCCGGAGCCACCACACACTACTCGTGGCGCAATGACAATATATCGGTGTACAAGACCTTTACGCACCAGCATCTTCTGGAAATAAACCAGACCGTGCAGGAACTGTGTCCGGGATATGACGGCCGTGTGCTCTTTATTCCCCAGCGAGGCTGTTTTGCCCGCGGTATATATGTGACAGCCTATGCCAAGTGTGACGCTTCGTTGGAAGACGTGCAGAAGGCATACGCAGACTATTATGCCGATGCGGCCTTTACACACTTCACCACCAAAAGCCCTGACATGAAACAGGTGGTAAACACCAACAAGGCAGTGGTGTATGTGGAGAAATACCAGGACCAGTTGCTGATGATTTGCTGCATAGACAATCTGCTGAAGGGCGCAGTTGGTCAGGCCGTACAGAATATGAACCTGATGTTCGGATTGGACGAGAAGGCAGGCTTGGGCCTGAAAGCCTCTGCGTTCTGAAAAGTATGTCCGGACAACCAAACAAAGAAGAATAACAATGAATTTGTATGACGTATATCCTCTCTTTGACGTGAACATCGTCAAGGGAGAAGGATGCAAGGTCTGGGACGAGAAGGGACAGGAATATATGGACCTTTATGGCGGCCATGCCGTTATCAGCATAGGCCATTGCCATCCCCATTATGTGGAAATGCTCTCCGGCCAGCTGAAGACACTCGGATTCTACAGCAATTCGGTAATCAACACATTGCAGCAGGAACTGGCTGTAAGGTTGGGAAAAGCCAGCGGTTATGACGACTATCAGCTGTTCCTGATAAACAGCGGCGCCGAGGCCAACGAAAATGCCTTGAAACTGGCGTCCTTCACCAACGGACGCACACGCGTACTGGCTGCTGAAAAGGCTTTCCACGGACGTACCAGTCTGGCTGTAGAGGCCACCCATAACCCCAAGATTATTGCCCCGATCAATGCCAATGGCCATGTTACTTATCTGCCGTTGAACGACCTTGCGGCTTGGGAAACCGAATTGGCCAAGGGCGATGTATGTGCCGTCATCCTGGAATGTATTCAGGGCGTAGGCGGCATCCGCATGGTCAGCAGCGAGTTTGCCCAGGGACTGTCTGCGCTCTGCAAGCAGTACGGTGCGGTGCTGATCTGTGATGAGATACAGTGCGGATATGGCCGTAGCGGAAAGTTCTTTGCCCATCAGTGGCTTGGCATCCGTCCGGATATGATTACCTGTGCAAAGGGTATTGGAAACGGATTCCCCATGGGAGCCGTACTCATCAGTCCCGATTTCGCGCCGGTCTATGGCCAGTTGGGCACCACATTCGGCGGCAATCACCTGGCTTGTGCGGCAGCCTTGGCCGTACTTGATGTGATGGAACAGGAAAAACTGGTGGAGAACGCACGCCTGGTGGGCGATTACCTTATGGAACGTCTGAAAGAGCTCCAGCAGGAACAGCCCCATATAGTGGATGTGCGCGGCCGAGGCCTGATGATAGGTGTGGAACTGGATGTCCCCTACAAGGAAGTGCGCAACCGCCTGCTTTTCCAGGAACATTGTTTCACTGGCTGCAGCGGCACCAACGTAATCCGCCTTTTGCCCCCTCTGTGCGTGACAAAAGAGCACGCCGATGCGTTTGTGGAGAAACTGAGACGTTGTTTCTGAACCTAACCCCAACTGTATAGTGACCGAATTTAAAAGAATAGCCGTAAAGGTGGGCAGTAATGTCCTCACACGCAAGGACGGGACCCTCGACTTTACCCGTATGTCGGCTTTGGTTGACCAACTGGCCGATCTGCGGCGGTCGGGTATCCAGGTCATACTCATATCCTCTGGTGCCGTAGCCTGCGGACGCAGCGAGATGCATCTTACAGTCAACGAGACACAACAGATGGACAGCGTGGAACAGCGCCAGCTTTTCTCCGCTGTAGGTCAGGCCAAACTGATGGGACGCTATGTGGAACTGTTCCGCGACCACGGCATCCATGTAGGCCAGGTGCTTACGGAGAAGGAAAACTTCTCCACTCCACGGCAGAACGAGAACCAGCGCCAGTGCATGACGGCCATGCTGGCCCATGATGTAATGCCCGTTGTGAACGAGAATGACACCGTTTGCGTGACGGAACTTATGTTTACCGACAACGACGAGCTGAGCGGCCTGATAGCCCGGCTGATGCAGTGCCAGGCGCTGATTATCCTGTCCAATATTGACGGGTTGTATGACGGGAATCCCTCAGACCCTTCCTCACAGGTTATTCGTGAGATACCTTTCGGCGAGGACATTTCGCATTACATCCGCACTGAACGGTCGAGCGCCGGACGCGGAGGTATGCAGAGCAAGTGCAGCACGGCAAGCGAGGTTTCTGCAGCCGGAATCCATGTATATATCGCCAACGGCAAGAGGGATTCCATTCTGACGGACATCCTCTTTTCGCCGGACAGCGTTTCCTTTACCCATTTCATGCCCAATGACAAATAATGATACATTCTCCTCGGCCCGGTCTGCCGGTCGTGCCCTGTCGTTGTTGCCTTCTCAGACAATCAACGCGGTACTGACTGATTTGGCCGATGCAGCGGAACGCGAGTCTGCGTCTCTGCTTGCGGCCAATGCCGAAGACCTGTCCCGCATGGAACCGTCGGACCCGCGATATGACCGTCTGCGCCTTACCGAGGACCGTCTGCGCGACATAGCTGCAGATTTGCGCAAGGTGGCTTCGCTGCCCTCTCCCTTGGGAAAGACGCTTAAACAGACTGTCTTGCCCAATGGACTGGAACTTACCCGGGTCAGTGTGCCCTTTGGCGTAATCGGCATCATCTTTGAGGCGCGTCCCAATGTGTGTTTCGATTGCTTCGCCCTTTGCCTGAAGGCCGGAAGCGCCTGTATCCTGAAGGGCGGCAGCGATGCCGCAAGCAGCTGCAAGGCCATTGTGAGCCTCATCCATAAAGTGCTCGCACTGCATGGCTTGCCCGTCTCTACGGTACAGCTTCTTACAAGCCACGAGGATACAGACCGCCTGCTGACGGCCACCGGAATGGTGGATCTTATAATACCCCGTGGAAGCCAGCGGCTGATCAATTATGTGCGCAAGAACGCCCAAGTGCCGGTTATAGAGACCGGAGCCGGTGTGGTACATACCTATGTAGACCGCGATGCCGATTTGCAGAAGGCCATACCCATTGTCCTGAACGCAAAGACCAGAAGAGTCAGTGTGTGCAATGCACTCGACTGTCTGCTGATTCATAAGGACCGTTTGCCGGATTTGCCCTCCATTTGCCGGCCGCTATGGGAAAAGGGGGTGGTCATTGAAGCGGACGAGACGGCATTCAGCGCCCTGTCCTCCTGCAATAAGACACAGCTATGCCAGGCCTCGGAAGAAAGTTTCGGAACGGAATTCCTTTCCTTGCGCATGGCCGTAAAGACAGTATCCAGCGTGCAGGAAGCCATAGAGCACATCAGCCGTTACGGTTCCGGCCACAGCGAATGCATTGTAACCGAGGACGAGGATGCCGCGCGCCTGTTCCTGGCAGCGGTGGATGCCTCGTGCGTCTATCATAACGCGCCCACCAGTTTTACCGATGGCGCACAGTTCGGACTGGGAGCGGAAATAGGCATCAGCACACAGAAACTTCATGCCCGCGGCCCCATGGCGCTGGAAGAGATTACCACCTACAAATGGATAATCCGCGGAAACGGACAGACAAGGGCATAACCGCCCAGCCCCATATTTCAGAACAATAAAAAGCATACAACAATATGAAATCATTCTTGAACGTACAAGACCTTGGCGATCTCAGCCTTGCACTGAAAGAGGCCGCCGAAGTAAAGAAAGACCGATTCCAGTGGCAACACCTGGGCAAGAACAAGACCCTGCTCATGGTGTTCTTCAACAACAGCCTGCGTACCCGCCTTTCCACCCAGAAGGCGGCCATGAACCTGGGCATGAATGTTATCGTGCTTGATGTGAATGCCGGAGCATGGAAACTGGAGACCGAGCGTGGGGTCATCATGGACGGCGACCGCAGCGAACACCTGCTGGAGGCCATCCCCGTAATGGGCTCCTATTGCGACCTCATCGGCATCCGCTCGTTTGCCGGGCTTACAGACCGCGAGTACGACTATGCCGAGACCGTCTATCATCAGTTCCTCAAATACAGCGGCCGTCCCGTGTTTGCCATGGAGACAGCCACCGTACATCCCTTGCAGGCGTTTGCCGACCTGATAACCATTGAGGAGCACAAGCAGAAGCCGCGCCCCAAGGTGGTGCTGACATGGGCGCCCCATCCCCGTGCCTTGCCCCAGGCAGTGCCCAACAGTTTTGCCGAGTGGATGAACGCAGCCGACGTAGACTTTGTCATCACTCATCCCAAGGGCTACGAACTGGACCCTGCCTTTGCCGGCAATGCCAGGGTAGAGTATGACCAGATGAAGGCATTTGAGGGCGCCGACTTCATCTATGCCAAGAACTGGAGCTGCCCCGGTGTAACCTGTCCCGAAAGCTATGGAAAGATTCTGGACGACTACCATCAGATGATGCACTGGACCGTAGACGAGGCTCACATGGCCGTAACCGACAATGCCCGCTTTATGCACTGCCTGCCCGTACGCCGCGGAATGATTGTTTCAGACGGCGTAATAGAAGCCCCCACCAGCCTGGTTATCCCCGAAGCCGCCAACCGCGAAATCTCCGCAACGGTCGTAATCAAGCGTATGTTGGAGTCGTTATAAGGCAAAAATGTATGAAACAATCGTATGTTGTTGTCCTGTTGTTATTGACATTGGTAACAACGGATGTTCTGGCGCAGCGTAAGGATGGTCCAAAACGACAACCCGGAAGGCATCGTGTAGAATATGCCGATGGAAAAGGGCGGATGCGTATGCGTTTGAAACCGATGCGGAAAGATGACTTCCAAACCCTGTGTGAGATTGTGAAAAAAGCGTCATTTGCTGACCGCCAAAAGGATATCGTGACGGTGGCGTGTATGGGAAGTTATTTCAGCAGTAAGCAATGTGAAACCCTTCTTTCCCTATTCTCTTTTCAGGACAGCAAATTGGCAGTTTTGGAGATTCTCTCTCCACGTTTGCTTGAACAGGAGGAATTGGCCGGTATCTTGAAGCAGTTCTCATTTTCTTCAAGTAAGGACAAAGCCATTGAAATACTGACCCGTTCCAACCGAAAGGAATAATAAAAAACAGCGAGGGATGTTCTGTCAATATCAACGGAACATCCCTTGCTGTTATATCCATGCCGATGCGTTAGCCGATGAAATGCGTTGACTTCCTTGTGTTGATGACTTTCCTTATGTTTTCTGGTTTTTAGTTCTCTTGTTACGAACCATACAGCATAGGCATATATAATAATGTGCAAATAATATTCGCATCTTCTTTTGTGATAAACCAGATAATTAATTTTGTGGTTTAAAACTTTTGTCCTACCTTTGCGGCCGTTATCAGGGGTGTCCTGTCTGTTGGCAGGGCTGAGAATATACCCTATGATCTGAACCGGATAATGCCGGCGTAGAGAGTATGAACGTTTTAATTTCAATTTAAAAATGAAGAAAGTCTTTTTGGCTGCACTCGTGTGGAGTGTGGCTCAGACGGGTTGGGCTTATGATGAGTCGGAACCCGATTCCATTGCGTTGAATGAACTGAGTGAGGTTGTGGTGAAGGCCGTCAAGGCGCAGAAGCATGCGCCTTTTGCCGTGAACCGAATCGGGAAGGAAGAGGTACAGCGGTTTGCGCGTTCCGGACAGGAACTGCCCTTCCTGCTGGCGCGCACGCCGGGCGTGACGGCATGGAGCGAGAACGGAATGGGCACCGGAACCACCTATATGCGTATGCGCGGAGCCGCTGACAGCCGTATCAATGTGACGCTGGACGGTGTGTCGCTGAACTCGCCCGAGGACCAGTGTGTGTTCTGGGCCAACATGAACTCGTATGCCGCCCTGTTGGGAGACATCCAGGTGCAACGCGGTGTGGGAACCTCCACCAACGGTGACGGCGCTTTTGGCGGAAGCGTGGTGCTCAGCACGGCCACGCCCGGCCTTGTTCCTTCGGCACAGGTTAGCGCCTCCTATGGCTCGTATGGCACTTACAACGCCGGCGGAAAGTTCTCTTCCGGCTTGATGGGAAATCACTGGATGCTGGACGGCGCCTATCATCACACCGGCACGGACGGTTATGTGCATGGAACCGGTGGACAAAGCGGAAGTTATTACGGCGGACTGACGTATGTGAACAACGACGGTACGCTGAAACTGAGCTACAAGAACATTGGCAACTATGAGAAGACGGGGCAGGCATGGAACGGCGTGACGGCAGGCAATGATGACTACAGCATGAACGCCTATGACGGTGTGCGCACCTATGCCGACATGTACCGCCTGGGACTGGGTAAATACAACAGTCTGTACGAGCGTTTCGAACCCGACTGGAACGGCGGCTGGACCACCGAACGCTACCGTATGGCGGACGGCACGCTGTGGGACAAGACCACGGACAACTTCTGGCAGAACCACAATCTGCTGAACCTGGCCTGGCGAATAGACAGCCGCTGGACCACCTCGGCCACGATGCATTACACGCGGGGCCACGGATACTACGATGAGTTCCGCTACCAGAACAAACTGAAGAAGTTCGGCCTGTCCGACTTTACCCTTGCCGACGGTTCGCTGTTGAAGAAGACCGATTTTGTCCGTCAGAAAGGACTTACGCAGGACACCTACGGCATGGTGTGGAACGTGAACTATCAGGACCGCCGTTGGGACGTGATGGCGGGCGCCTCGTTCCGCAATTTCGAGGGCAACCATTGGGGGTATCTTACCTATGTGGCCAACGAGGAACTGCGCCGCGAGGTGTTGGCCGACGGAAAGTATAAGTATTACGACAGCGACGCCACCAAGGCCGACAACCAGATCTATCTGAAGGGAACCTATCATCTGACCCCTGCCTGGGATGTCTTTGTCGACGTGCAGTACCGCCATGTGGGATTCATGACATCGGGCATCAACGACAAGTTCTATGAGGAAGGAAACGCCTATTACAACCAGTCGCTGAACATCAAGAAACAATATGACTTCATCAATCCCAAGGCCGGACTGAGCTATCACAACGGAGGCCACAACGCCTATCTGAGCTATGCGCTGAGCCACCGCGAGCCAGAACGCAACAACTTCACCGACAACGGCGCCTATCCCGCACCCAAGGCCGAGAGCCTGCACGATGTGGAGGCGGGTTACGGCTTCAACGGTGAAAGATGGCACGCCGCAGCCTCTCTCTATGCCATGCTCTACCACAACCAGTTTGTGCAGACCGGTGCGGTGAGCGACATCGGCGAGAGCCTGACCACCAATATCGCACGCAGCCACCGCTTGGGCGTGGAACTGAGTGCCGGAGTGAAAGTGACCCAGTGGCTGGACCTGGAGGCCAATGCCGCCCTGAGCCGCAACCGTATCAAGGACTTTACCGAAGTGGTGGAGACCTATGACGGCGACTGGAACGACATGGCGCCCACCGAGGTGCATTATGACAACAGCACGCTGGCCTTCTCGCCCTCGGCCATTGTGAACGGTTTTGCCGATTTCCATTTCAAAGGATTCAAGGCCACCTGGCACACCAATCTGGTAAGCCGCCAGTATCTCGACAACACCGAATGCAAGGAACGCTCGCTTCCCAAATACAGTCAGACCAACGTGTACCTGAGCTATGACCTCAAGTGTGGCAGCAAGGGGTTGAAGAGCACCGTCCTGGGAGTGAACTTCAACAACATCTTCAACCGCCATTATGCCGCCGGCGGATGGGTGTACTCCGCCATCGTGGGCGACGACTATCCCCAAGACAGCCGTTATTACCAGATCGGATACATCCCCATGGCCGGATTCACCGTGATGGGACATGTCACATTGAAGTTCTAAGAATGGAACAGATTGCGGAAATAGCGGGAACGCTGATAGGAATTGCCTATCTCTACTGGGAATACAAGGCCGACAGCAAGGTGTGGCTGGCAGGCATGCTGATGCCGGCCATCTCGCTGGTGGTGTATTGGCAGAGCGGACTGTATGCCGACTTCGGCATCAACGTCTACTACCTGCTGGTGGCGGTGTACGGACTGTATCTTTGGCGCAGGAATCCGCAGGGCACCCATGCCGGCGACTTGCCCGTTACGCATACGCCCCTGCGCCTCTGCCCGGCCCTGTTCCTGGCGTTCCTGGTTTCGTTCCTGCTCATCGGCTGGCTGCTGTGCCGCACGGACAGCACCGTGCCCTGGTGGGACTCCCTTACCACCGCCCTCTCCATTGTGGGCATGTGGATGCTGGCCCGCAAGTGGGTGGAGCAATGGTGGGTGTGGATGCTGGTGGACGTGGTCAGCTGCGGCCTGTATATATATAAAGGTATATACTTTTACGCCGCCCTATACGGACTCTATGCCGTGGTGGCATGGTTCGGGTACAGGAAGTGGAAGGAGATGAGCGTTGAGTAGTGAGCGATGAACGATGAATGTTGAGCGGTGAGCGGTGAGCGTTGAACGTTGAACGATGAATGTTGAACGATTTGCTCAAACTTTCCAAGCCCCTTCGTCGCCCGGCTGGCGCAGATGCCGTTGCCGCTGGCCCGGACCACATTTGTATACCCGTTGGAACATCTTGTACATGGCCGGGTTTGAACTGAAGCCACAGCGCAGGGCAATTTCCTTCTTCTCAAGGGTGGAATAGCGCAGCAGGTCGTCGGCCACACGCAGACGGATGGCCTCGTGCAGTTCCTTAAAATTCAGTCCCGTGAGCGGGTAGCAAAGCCCCGAGAATATCAGTTTCGGCACCCCAATCTGTTCCTGCAGAGAACGCAGGGTGTAGCACTTGCTCGTGCATACGCATTGCAGAAACCTGTCCAGCATGTGTACTCCTGTGGGCGTCATGTTGCGCTCCACGGGCTTGTAGTAGGCCTTTCCTGTCTGCGGGTCAAAGTAACGCTTGCCGGTAAAGGGAGTGATGTAAAGGTCCTCCAGCTTGAATTGGGGTGTAAATGCAACTTTCATGGGCTTCGGTATTATAATGACTGCGCTAAAGTACAACAAATTTTTGGATCATCCAAATCCGAAGCCGCCAAAAATGCGGTTTGGCTTGTCTGTATACTTCTTTGCGGACATTTCCAATGCCTTTCGAATGTCGCCTAAACGTTTAGCGGATAATTCCGCGGCCTTCGGGATGTTCAAAAAGATGTTTGCGGACAAATCCATTGCCTTCGGGATGTTCAAAAAGATGTTTGCGGACAAATCTATTGCCTTCGGAGTGTTCAAAAAGATGTATGCGGACAAATCCATTGCCTTCGGAGTGTTCAAAAAGATGTTTGCGGACAAATCCATTGCCTTCGGGGTGTCCAAAAAGAGGTTTGCGGACAAATCCATTGCCTTCGAGGTGTCTAAAAAGATGTTTGCGGACAATTCTGACGCTTTCGGGATGTCCTTGAACCGGATTCTGCTTCTGCAAACTTTCAGAAGCAAGTTTTTGTTCGGGGTCTTTGCCCTTGGAGCGGCTTCTATGAAAAGATGATGGCCCAAAGTGACGGACGTCTGGAAGACGTGAAAATGAATAGCCGGGGGCTTTTAAGCCCTCGGTTCCTCAAGTCCGCACAATAAGGCGTCTGTAAAGACGCGAATCGGCAACATATTAAGCGATATTCATTCAACGTTAAAGATTGTTGCCGTTCCGCGTCTTTGCAGACGCCATTTTATTCTTCTTTATTATTTCCACGGGTTCAAGAACCCGCGGCTATTCGCCCTTGCGGGCTTCCCGTCTTCCAGACGGCTCATCGTTCATCGTTCATCATTCACCGCTCATCGCTCACCGCTCACCGTTCTTCATACGCCAGAAAAACGAGAAACGGGCCGTCGGCCTCTATGGTGCATTGCGGGAGCAGGGTGCGGTTTAGTGTGCCTTGCCACAGCTGGTCGAAGTCGTAGAGGCGGTATTGTAGTCCGGTTGAGTTAAGGTTTTTGGCGCCGAAGTTCCATACGGATACCGCTGTGCCCACGGGTGCGGTAAAGGTGATGCGCTGCCGGCCGTTCTCTGTGCCGGGCAGCAGGAACATGCCGTGGTCGGTGAACATGCGCACGTCGAGTCCCATGCGCTGATAGGTGAGCAGCAGGGCGATGTTCCCGATGGTGTGGTCCTCGCGCTTGCCGGTGGCGCCCAGATAGGCAATGCGTGTGATGCCTTCGGAACGGAGCAGGCGAGTGGCCTTGGTCTGGTCGTTGGTCTCCTGCTCGGTTTCAAGGAAGAGAATGTGGCTGCACTGCGCCTTCAGCTCTGCCGGGATGGAGTCGCCGTCGCCCACGATGCGCCATGGCAGCCGTCCCTCGGTGCGGATGTATTCCCCGGCCGCTCCGTCGCAGCATACCACGCGCGGGCATTGCCTCATCAGGGCAAGGGGGATGCCGTGCTGCGGATAGTTGCCTGCCCCCAGCACAACGGCCTGCGGAATCCAAACCCCTTCTTCCATATTATTCCTTTACTTGTGTTTGTAGATGCTGATTTCCCCGCTTCCGTAGCAGATGCGTGCGTCGGCGTCGTATATGCAGCCGAACTGTCCGGGGGCGATGCCCTGCACGGGCTGGGGCGAATGGATGTGGTAGCCCTCTTCGTCCAGTGTGAGCGTGCCCTGCATGAAGTGGTCTACGTGGCGCACCTTGAACTGTATGGGCACTTCGACGGGCTGTTCCCACGGGTTGCGGGTGATGAAGTGGAGGTCGGCCAGACGGAAGTCGTGTCCGTACTGCAGCTGTGTGTCCCATCCGTGCGCCACAAAAATGATGTTCTTGCGTATGTTCTTCTTCACCACAAACCAGGGGCCGCCGCCCAGTCCCAGTCCCTTGCGCTGTCCTATGGTGTGGAACCAAAAACCCTGGTGGGTGCCTATTACCTTGCCGGTTTCTATGTCTATGATTTTCCCTTCGCGTTCGCCCATGAACTTGCGCAGGAAGTCGTTGTAGTTGATTTTCCCCAGAAAACAGATGCCCTGGCTGTCCTTGCGTCTGGCGCTGGGCAGTTTGGCTTCTGTGGCAATCTGCCTAACCTCCTCCTTCATCAGTCCGCCCAGGGGGAAGATGGTGTGCTGCAGCTGCTCGTAGGAGAGCTGTGCCAGAAAGTCGGTCTGGTCCTTCACGGGGTCCTTGGCCGTGCCCAGCCACATGAGCCCGTCCTGCTCAATGTTGGTGGCATAGTGTCCGGTGGCCACCTTGTCGTAGTGGCAGCCTATTTTCTGTTCGAACGCGCCGAACTTGATAAGGCGGTTGCACATGACGTCGGGGTTGGGGGTCAGCCCCCTCTTTATGCGTTCTATGGCGTATCCCACCACCTGGTCCCAGTATTCCTTCTGCAGGTCAGTGACTTCCAGCGTCAGGCCGTACTTGTGTGCGGTGGCCTGTGACAGTTCGATATCTTCCTCGGCAGTGCAGCTGCTGTCCTCGCCCTCCATGCCAATCTTGATGTAGTGGAGGTCGGGCTTGTAGCCCTGTTCACAAAGGCGGTGCACCACTACGGCGCTGTCCACTCCGCCCGAAATAAGTACGGCTATGTTCATTTCTTGAAAGTCCAGGTTTTTGTGCCATCAAAGGTGGCGATGGTGATTGTAAGTGTGTCGCCGGGCTGTGCGGTCTTTATGCTGTCCACGGGTATGCTGGCGTAAACGTCCTGCGAGTAGGATAGGGGGTCGTTGTTCTGCCGGTGGTGCAGGCTTATGCGGGTGTGTCCCGGCGCTGTGCTTTCCGTGATGAAGCCCCAGTATTGCGTGCCGCCCTGTGTCTTGGGCGAGAGGTGCAGGTTGATGTACCTGCCTGCCCTCCATGCGCTCAGTATGGCGGTGGGGTCTTGGCGTCCGGCCGCCGTGGAGTCCCGCAGGATGTGTACGCCCTTCATCTGGTAAAGCGTGGCCGAGCCGTCTGTCTGGGGCACGAATCCGCTCAGGGTGCGGTATATGCTTTCCGGCTTGAAACCCTGTTGCGGGTTTGTAAGGGTGTAGCTCTGCCCCCGGTCTGTCTCAATCTTGTACAGTATGCCCTCTGCGTCCACATAGGCGTCTGCCATTTCCGTAAGTATGGAGGGGTAGGTTTCCTGCTCATCGCCGCATGCCATGCACAGCGTCAGCGCGGCGAGAATGGTCAGATACTTCTTCATCCTTCGGCTTCCTCCTTGTTAATGACGGGGTTGGCATACATGGCGAGCATTTTTCCGCGCAGGAAGGGGATGTCCTTTTGCGGAAGGTCGATGAGGCCGATGCGCTGCTCCAGATATTGCTCGAATCGCTGTTTGTCGGCCGGCGTATAGCGGTTGCTGTGCGCGCTGTTGCCGTTGAGCAGGTCCAGCGCCACGTAGTTGCCGGGGAAGAGCATGTATCCGCGGTGAATCTCGCGGTCCATGCGGCGTGCCACGGCCGTGAAGAACTCGGTTTTGGGCAGGTGGGCCAGCTCGTCAATCCATGTGTTTATGCAGGGTGCCGTCTGGTAGTGGATATGCCCTTTCTTCCCCCAGATGCCGGTCTTCATGTTGTCCAGGTCGTCCTGCTTGCTTTTCTTGAAGGCTGGATTGTCGCGCTTCTGCTGGAACTCCTTTGCCTTCAGATAGTCGCAGGGGTCATATTCGTAGCTGATGGTCAGCGGGGTGATGTGGAGGTTCTTCAAGCGTTCCGCCGGAGTGCCTTCGCCGCCCATTGCCAGCATCTTCAGCACGCTTTCCTGTGTGCGGTCGTTGCTGTCCTTGGCCCGGCCTTCGCGCTGGGCAATCCAGATGTTCTCCTTCTTCTCGTTAATGGTGTGGTGCATATAGCGGCTCATCAGTATGCTGCTCTCCATCAGTTCCCTGGGGCTGAGTCCGCGGCGCACGGTGAATGCCTTGTTCAGCTTTACCAGTTTCTTTATCCAGGGATAGATGAGCAGGTTGTCGCCGATGGCAATTTCGCAGGTGGTGGGGAATTTGGCTTTGGCGAGCAGCAGGTCCAGTATGGCGCTGTCCAGTACAATGTCGCGGTGGTTGCTCACAAAGGTAAAGCGCTCTTCGCCCGGTTCAATCCCGTTGTGGTCAAAGGTGACTTTCCTGGCACAGCGGTGAAGCACGTATTTCACTACGGGCTTCATGAAGCGCATTTGGAAGTCGAGCGTGCTGTTCACTCCGATGAATGCCGTCCGGATGAGCGCGTTGCGCAGGAATTGGGGCAGCCAGGGCACAAGCCCTTTCAGTATGCGGCTGAACTGGCGGTCGTGCAGCAGTTCTTCCACCACTTGTTTGATCTCGCCGTTGTTGTAGGGGCGTATTTCGTCAAATTCCGTATTCATGGGCATTATGTTTTTTTATGAACTGACAGAAGCCAGTGTGTCTTCTATGATTTCGGTCATTACGTCCTTTATGTCCAGGCCGGCAGCCCTTACCTGTTGGGGTATGAAGCTGGTGGCAGTCATTCCGGGCGTGGTGTTTATTTCCAGCAGATGGATGTGGTCGCCTTCGGTAATGATGTAGTCAATGCGGATGATGCCGTGGCATCCCAGTATGTCGTACAGCGTGCCGGTGAGTGTCTGCACGCGCTCGGTCAGCCTGTCGCTGATGCGTGCCGGGGTTATTTCCGTCACCTGGCCGTTGTACTTGGCGTCGTAGTCGAAGAACTCGTTCTCCGTAACCACCTCGGTAATGGGCAGCACGTGCGCCCCCTGGCGGGTCTTGTAGCATCCGCAGGTGATTTCCGTTCCTTGCAGGAAGGCTTCCACCATGATGTCCTCGCCCTCTTGCAGCGCAAGGTTGATGGCAGGGCGAAGCTGTGCCGCTTCCTTCACCTTGGTGGTGCCGAAACTGCTTCCGCCGCTGGCGGGCTTCACAAAGCAGGGCAGGCCTATGCGGCTGATGATGTCCTCGTCTGTCACCTCGGTGTCATGACCTTGGCGGATGAGCAGGCTGTCGGCCACGCTTACGCCGAGCGAGCGCATGTAGTTGTTCAGCACAAACTTGTCATACGTCATGGCCTCCACCAGCACGTTGCAGGTGCTGTAGGGCATCTTTATCAGGTCAAAATAGCCTTGCAGAATGCCGTTTTCGCCCGGCGCTCCGTGAATGGTGATGTAGCAGAAGTCGGGACGTATTCTTTCCTCCCTCACGAGGAAGGAAAAATCGTTGCGGTCCACCGGCGTGCGGCTTCCGTCCGCCAGTATGGCCTCCCATTTACCGTGGCACATCTCCACCTTATATATTATATACCTGTCCTTGTCAAGGAACGATTCGATGCCTGCAGCGCTGCGCATGCTCACATCGTGTTCGGAGGTGTCTCCTCCGCAAATGATGGCTATAGTCTTTTTCATTGAATCTTTCTCCATTTTTCTAAAAGTTGCAGGATGTCCTGCGGAATGTCGCTGGTAAAGAACATCTCTTCTCCGGTGACGGGATGCGTGAAGCCCAGCGTCTTGGCGTGCAGTACCTGGCGCGGGCATAGGCTGAAGCAGTTCTGGATAAACTGGCGGTAGTTTGCACTGGTGTTTCCGCGCAGAATCTCATTCCCTCCGTAGCGTTCGTCGTTGAACAGCGTGTGGCCGATGTGTTTCATGTGCACCCTTATCTGGTGGGTGCGCCCGGTCTCCAGCACGCATTGCACCCACGTTACGGGTCCCAGCCGTTCCAGTACCTGATAGTGTGTGACGGCCGGTTTGCCCGTCTCGCTTTCGGTCGGGAATACCGCCATCTGCAGCCGGTCTTTCGGATTGCGGCCTATGTTGCCTTCAATGCGTCCGCTGTCCTTGTCAAACGGTCCCCACACCAGTGCGTTGTATTCGCGCTTGGTGCTTTTCACGAAGAACTGGTGGCACAGCCCGGTCTTCGCCTCGGCGGTCTTGGCCACAACCAGCAGTCCGCTGGTGTCTTTGTCTATGCGGTGTACCAGCCCCACGGTGGGGTCGTTGGGGTCGTATTCTGGATGATCCTTCATGTGCCATGCGATGGCGTTCACCAGCGTGCCGCTGTAATTGCCGCATCCGGGATGCACCACCATGCCTGCCGGCTTGTTGATGACCATAAGATGCGCGTCTTCGTACACAATGTCCAGTGGAATTTCCTCGGGGATAATTTCCCAATCTCTCTTGGGACGGTCAAGCACCAGTGTGACTACATCGCCCGGCTTAACCTTATAGTTGCTCTTTACGGGCTTGCCGTTGGCGCGGATGCATCCGGCCTCGGCGGCCTTCTGTATGCGGTTGCGGCTGGTGTCCGGCATATGGTCCATCAGGAACTTGTCCACTCGGGTCACGTTCTGCCCCTTGTCCGCCACAATGCGCCAGTGTTCGTGTTCACCGGCCTCTTCCGCTTCTTCTTCTTCGTCAAGCAAGTCCTCGTCCGGCAGTTCGGTATCGTAGGGGTAACTGCTCATCTCATTCTTCTCCTTACAGTGCTATTTCTATTTCCTCAGCCTCTTCGCCGATGGCGGTGCTGTCATTCAACTCTTCTTCAGAGAGGATTTCCTCTTCGCCCTCAACGGCTGTGTTTCCCACAACCAGAACCAGCGGTGCGTCAATGGGTATGCGCTCTCCGGCCATTACATGGCGGCCGCGGCACTTTACGCCCAGCACCCAGTCCTTGTCTCCGGGGATGTATTCAACGGGTCCTATCTTGAAACCCTGTGCCTTCAGCTTGGCTTCGGCTTCGCGCAGCGAACAGTTGTCCGCAATGTCGGGCACGGTCAGGGTGGGGGTTTCTGATGTGTTGATGGTTAGCTGGATCTCGCGTCCGCTCTTTACCAGTTTTCCGCTTACGGGCAGTTGTTCAAGTATGGTGCCGGCCGGAAGCGTGCGGTTGTACGATGAGTCTGCGACAACGGCAATCAGTCCGGCACGTTGCAGCGCATATTCCGCATCGTGGAAGGGCATGCCTTTTACGTTGGGCACTTCTATGCTTTCACCGTGGTGGGTATAGTCCTTCATAAAGTACCACAGCCCTATAACCAGTCCCATGGCAACCAGTCCCATGGCCAGAAAATTGCCCCAGATGAGGGGACTGAATATTTTCTTTCCGAATTCTTTGAATGTCATTTTTCCTAATATGCTTATAATTTGCTTCAAAGATACATAAAAAAACAAAAAAGAAGTAAAGTTGCCCTTACTTCTTTTATGCTTAAGTCATTTTTTGCAATTACTTGCCATGCTTCTCGTCAGAAACGGTCAACTTCTTGCGTCCCTTTGCGCGACGAGATGCCAATACGCGACGGCCATTGGCTGTGGCCATTCTTTCACGGAAACCGTGCTTGTTCTTACGGCGACGGTTGTGGGGCTGAAATGTTCTTTTCATATCTTAATTTTCTTTTTATTGTTATTCCAATCCTAATTCGGGGTGCAAAATTAGCCACTTTTTTCCAAACTTGCAAGAGTTAAGTCATTTTTGCGCTAAACTTTTGCGGTTTTTCTCTAAAAATGAGTTATCTTTGCAGCGCGAAATCAATAATCATCTATAAATAAGCAATATTTTATGATCAATTCACAGGACATTAAGAAAGGAACCTGCATCCGTCTGGATGGCAAACTTTATTTCTGCATCGACTTCTTGCACCGCAAGCCCGGTAAGGGAAACACCATCATGAACGTAACCCTGAAGGACGTTGTGAACGGTGGCGTATTGGAACGCCGTTTCAATATCGGAGAAAAGCTGGAGGATGTTCGCGTTGAGCGCCGCCCCTACCAGTATCTTTATAAGGATGGTGAAGACCTGATCTTCATGAACAACGAGACCTTCGAGCAGATTACCATTCCCGGCGAACAGGTTATCGGACTCCCCTTCATGAAGGAAAGCCAGGATGTGGTTGTGGTTACCGACGCCAGCACAGAGACAGTTCTTTATGCCGAGGTTCCCGCTAAGGTTCACTTGCAGATTACTTGGACTGAGCCTGGTCTGAAGGGCGACACCGCCACCAATACCCTGAAGCCTGCCAAGGTGGAGACCGGAGCCGAAATCCGTGTACCCCTGTTCATTGAAGAGGGCGAAATGGTTGAGGTTGATACCCGCGACGGTTCTTATCTGGGCCGTGTAAAGTAATACAAAACTGACAAACCTATTTTACATAAGCGATGTGGGGCAGGGAGCATTCCTTGCCCCACATTATATTTTATGCATAGCTGTGCATGCCGCCCAACAAAAAGTTTACTCCAAAATAGGTCATTACCACTGCCAGGAAGGCCGCAAGGATATAAGCGTGGTATCGAATGTGATTACGGAAAAAGGGAATGGAACGGCAATGCAGCGGCGCGGCGTATATGAGCATGGTGATGAGTGCCCATACTTCTTTGGGATCCCAGCCCCAATATCTTCCCCAGGATATGTTTGCCCAAACTGCTCCGATGAAGATTCCGGCGGCAAGCAAGAAAACGGCGGGATAAAGCATGAGGTTGCTCACTACATAAAGGTATTCTGTTTCATCCGGATTCACTTTCCTGCACAGACGTGCGATGAATGCGGCCACGGCACAGCACATGGAAAAGGCAAGAAGGCAATATGCCAGCATGATTGCCGCCACGTGAATACAGAGAAGAGGCGAGTGGAGAACGGGAATAAGGGGGGTAATCTGCGGAGACTTTTGCCCCATCCATGACACAAGCATCGCCACTCCGCACATCAACAGTCCGGCAGGACGGAGAATGTGCATGCGGTGTCCTGCCAAGAGAAGGGTTACCAGCGCCCCCCACGCCATAAACTCCAGGGTTTCATGTCCGTTTGTCAGTGGTACATTTCCGCCTATATACCAGCGCAGCACAATACGCAACGACAGCCAGACCAGCATAAGCACAGCAAAACAGACCGCCGTAATGCCGCATCTGTAACGGACTGCAATCTGTGGAAGGGTTACGAACAAAAGAAAATACAGGATACCGAAAGTCATTGTGACAACGGAGATTCCTGGTTGCAGACTACAGCGGTTATACAGACGCTCTGCCTGTAGCTTTTGTTCAGACGGCATGGCCTCTGCCACCACCTTTCGTTGGTAAAGGGAAATCTTCCCAAGTAGTCCAATAATGGCGGAATCGTTTTGCTGTATAACCTTTTCCGCCACAAGGTTCATGCTCTGCTTGATGAACAGCCAATGGTCATAGGGCAGATTTTCCGGCAATCTGTCTGTGAGCGCATACCACCGGAGTACTGTGCTGTCCGCCTCATGTATAGGGTAAATCTTAAGCAGGGAACCGGTGCACAGCATACTCACAAGATTGAACTTCTCGTTGTTCTTCTCTGCCGCACGCCGCAGGGTTGCGTCTTCGCTGGCAAGGGCATGTTGCAGTTTGTATCCCTCAAACGAGGTGAAGTCTGTCAGACAGGCATATTCCCCATCTATACCCAGTATTTTCCTTATACTCTCCTCCTTAATATGGATAAAAGGCTCGTTCTTCCAGCTGTCGTAATGGAAAAACCAACCGGAGAGTACTTGTTCGGGCGACAACCCTTTGTATGCTGATTTGCCGTAGACTTTCAGCGTGAAGTCGTATGCCATTGTCTGCATGGGACAGATGCGGTCGTTATAGTAGACACACATTTTGCCAAAAGCTTCTGCCGTTTTGGATGAAAGTGTTGCGGACTGTGCATGAGCCGCCAATGACGGAATCAGCAACAATATGGCCATTCCCCTTTTTCCTCTCTTATGCAAAAGCGGATGCTTCAGTAACTTACGGAAATGACTGCTGCGGTCGGAGAAGAATGTACACATGGCAATAAAAAGAAGCGCATACCCGCTATAGGTGATGCCAATGCCCCAAGGATCATAATTGACAGAAAGCACGCTTCCCTTCCCATCCTCGTCATAACCCGACTGATAAAGACGGTGTCCGCGGTAAGAGAATATTCTGTTCATGGATACGGAAGCAACTATTTCCTTTTCCCCGTCCCGAATACGTAGGTGGCTGATGTAATCCATGGGTGCCAAGGAGCCTTTGTGACACTTCAACTCAAAACTTTCCAGTTCCAGCACAAAAGGCAGCGCCTCATCCTTGTCTACAGTAAAATGCGTAACCTGACCACCAGTGCGAAGATGGATGCGCCCCTGTTTGCCGTGTCGGTGTGTAATGAAGGCACCGGCCAGGATGAGCAGAAGGGCGGCATGGATAAGAAAGGTTGCCATCCGCCTGTACAGTTTCAATCTCAGGAGATAGAACAGACCAAAATGGACGGCGCTACCCCACAGTACCATCATCCAGGGTGAGGTGTAGATATGGGTGCGCACAAATTCGGTCCCATAATATTTCTCCACAAGGGTGGCAACGGCAAGTGTCAGGGTAACTGCCGTCAGTCCCCAAAAGGCAATGTGCTTGTACAGGCGGATGGCTTTCATCAGGTGTATGAGGTTTAAATGGCGTCAATAAAGGCAACAACCGCATCGCGGTCTTCTTTGGAAAGCTCGCGGAACAGCTCTACAGTCTTGCGTGCGTCTGACTCTGCGCTTCCGTGCCACATGATGGCTTCTATTACGTTGCGGGCACGGTTGTCATGCAGTCTGTCTGCTGTGGGCGAACCCGTACACTTCTGGTGCAGTCCGCGTCCCCAAAGAGGTGTGGTGCGGCACCAACCTGTACGTATGTCGTTTACCATGCACAGCTTGTGCTGTACCATGTCCGTGTAGGGCCAGATGGTCTGATGCGGGTAACGGGGAAGCTCGTCGCCCTTGAAGAAGCGTGCGGGGTCGCGTACCACATCTTCGCCTGTAGTCCAGCTGGGGCGGTGGCAATAGTCGCAACCGATTTGTGTGAAGAGTTCCTTTCCGCGCAACACGCTCTTGTCATTTACGTTGCGCGCTGCCGGCACGGCCAGTCCGCGGTGCCAGACCATCAGGTCTACGTATTCCTGGTCCGTTACCTCAACGGGAAGGTTCTTGCCCGTCAGATAGGCGCTGATACGTTCCTCCATTGTTCCGTTCCAGAATTCGGGATACTTCTTGTCCGGGTCAATCTGTGCAATGTATTCCTCAAACCCGGCCTGCACCTCTTTGTCGGCGGCAGAAGCCTTTGCCCAAGAACCGGCAGCATCCAGATAATGGAAGCGGCGATCGCTCCTCGTTGCATTGGTAATGTTCCAGAAGGCATTGGCTCCGGCGCCGTCCTGCAATGGTCCGCGGCTCATGGCATAGGTATAACGGCGCACATACTTGGTGCCGTCTCCCCCCTGTGCCGTGTTGGCATAGAAACTTTTCCACTGGCCGTTTTCAAAATAGGCCTTGTTCAGCCCGTTCTTCATATAGCCGTCCTTTTCCTGCTTGGCCCATTCGGCTATGATGTCCTCGTCATCTATGGCATCCAGCAAGCCGGTTCCGTAAATGCCGATGGTTGATTCTAGCTTGACACCGTAGTTGCCCAGGTCGGCGTCGGTAAGCACGCCCTCGTTATAGGCATAGATGGCTTCGCGTGGCATCTCCACTTCGGGGTAAACCAGTTCGTACTGTTCTCCGTCGGGGAATCTGTTGCCCCATTCATCCGTGTGGCTTCTCCATTCCACTTTGATTTTCTTCTCGTCAACAGGAGCCTTGAAAGGAGCCACGGCATGGCTTTGCGGCATTCCGGCCAGCCAGGGTACATAGGCCTCTGTGTCCTTGTTGTAGACCACCAGCAGACAACCGTTTCCCACCTCGTCCGTGCGGAAACTTCCGGTTCCTATCTTCTTGCCATGGCCGTATCCCGGATGGCAGTGGAGGCAGGACGTGCGGATATAGACAGGACCTAACCCGGAACGCACACCCTCGTTGTTGGTCATGAAAGGGTTCTCGAACAAGGCCTCTCCGTTCTTGAACGAAGGATACATGTTGGCGTTCATAACCGCCTCGGTGGGCTGTTCAAAGGCATGGGAAGTCATGATGTACGAAGTACCCAACTTTCCGCCTGTATAATACCATTCAGGCAACTCTTGTGGCTTGTTTTCCTGTGCGGTGTTTTCTTCCTCGTCCGAGCAGGATGCCATACATCCCGCCAGTATGGCAAGGAATAAATAATGTCTTGTCTTCATGATGCTATTATGATAAGATTTACTGTTTTGACAATTCTGCATTCACTTCTTCAAGCGCGCCAACCAGTTCGTTCACCTTGTCGATGGCAGCGGTTGGTTCGGGGTCGGCCAGGTGCTGTACAAAGGGTTCCTTTATCCGGCCTATGCAGTCGTATGATTCCTGGATAAGGTTCATTACCTTGGCGTGCAGACTGGGATTAACCTTCTTTATATAGTCGCCCACAGAAGCATCTGCCTCATTGGAACCGCTGTAGGCGTTGCGGATGGAGATAATGTTGCCCTGAAAGTCCACGATGGAATTAAGAGAATAGGGCGACTCAATGTAGTTGCGGTCTCCGTCAGTTCCGCCAGTCGCTCCTCTTACGGGGGTGCCAATCTTTGTGTTTGCAACCTCGTCGGCAATGGTAATGCATCCATCAACCAATTCCTCGGCAGCCTCCTGGCAAGTCTTGTACAAGCTGCCTGCCTTGCCCGCCTGTTTCATGTTCTCGCCATAATTGATGCTGGGTTCCAGCTCCAGGTCTGCCAGCAGACTGTATTTGTCGGATGAAATGTTGTCCATTCCTGCCCAGGCGGCTTCCAGACGTACGCATTGGGCGGCAAGGTCATCTGCCACAGCCACCAGATAAACCAGTTCGGCCGCGGTATAGGTTGTAGAATGGGGAACAGATGTACTGCCGTCTGCCGTCAGTTCAAAAAGCATGTATTCCACGGCATGGAACCCCAGCAGTCCGTAGTTGATGTTGTTGTCAATGGACCAGTTCTTGCCGGCATTGATGTCGGCGAGCAAATCCTCCATGGCATTCTTGTCCAGGGGCCATGAGTCAATGTGCGGGTCAATATTGTAGTCGGCGGCAGCTCCGTACAGAAAGGCTTCGCTCTCTTCCCAATAACGGCGGCTCTCCTTCCAGTAGTTTCCGGCTTCGGCAATCATTTCCGTAGTCAGGGTTCCGTCCTGATGAGCCTGTCGGATACTCTTGCAGGCTTCTGCCAGCAACAGGGCATTGTCTGCCATTCCCTTGTAGGTCTTTACCACTGTGTTGTCCACATAGGGGACAAGGGCCTTTTGCAGGGCTGTTTCTTTTGCCGAAGTGCTTTCGGCAGGCTTGTTGTCTTCGTCTTCGCTGCAAGCGGTTGTCATGAGGGCTCCCAGGGCCAGGCACATGACTGTCTTGAAAATCTTTTTCATGCGTTTGTGTATTTAAGAATAAATAATGGTTGTTATCAGTTTATCTCTTGAAAAGTCCGGCATATGCCACTCCCACAGAAAGGTAAGGCTCGTCGTTGTATTGCTTGTCCAGGATGGATTTGCCGTATTCGGCCTTGATGACAATATCGTTCAGCGGCTTGTAGTTCACACCTACGGAGAAACGACTTCTGGCACACCACTTTGTGTCTTGTATGCTGCCTTCCGTTTTGTGCATGGAATCGTAGTATTCAAAACGTCCGAACGCATAAAGTTTCTGGTTATTGCGAGTCAGTTTCTCTGATAGCCCAAAGAAGTTGTAACCTGCTTCCGCACCCCATGCAATGGCGTCGGATGCTACTGACTGCTTGGGGGAAACTGACTCTTTGCGCATGGACATGTTGTATTTTGTAATCAGTTCCGAATCGCTCAGATGGCCGTAGTCGAAATTGCCTCGTACAATAAGATTGTGGGCATTGTAACAGAAGTCAAACGCCCCTATGGCCACGGTGCCCTTCACACCGCGGTACTTCTCCGAATCGGTGGAGCTCAAAGTGTTTTCGAACGAATTGCCCACATAGCCGCTCAATGAAAGACGCAACCCCGGAACAGAAAAGTTGTCCACACGAAGCGCACCGGCATAGTTGTTGGCAATCTTGAATTCATAGGGCGAGCCTTTTCCACCGCCAATCCAGTTCTGGCTGTTGAAACGGTCAGAGTCCAAACCAGGAAGGGCCATGGCCTCGTAACGCCAGTCCCCGATACGTCCCCACAGACTTACGCCGGTTTCGTGCCACGTACAGGGCAGGATGGTGCGTTCTCCTTCTGGGCGCATATTGGTAAAGAATTCCGTGGGCATATGGTACATGTTTGTGGCACCGACAGGTACAATGATATGACCAATCTTCATGTTTAGCTTTCCGCCAAGCCAAGCCTTGTTAATCCAGAACTGTTCCAATACAACTTCTCCGCCGCGTTCAATATCAGATTCGTACTCACCGCCTTCTTCGGCCTCTATCTCCACGGCGCTTCCGGTTCCGCCGTGTTCAAACTCTATTTCGGTGCCCAGGCTCCATCCCTTACCGAAATCATATCCGAGCCAAATGACCATGTGCGGAAGGTCAAACCTGCCATGTCCCTTGCTGTTGGCATAGTTGGCGGCATCGGTATAGCGCAGATACTTGTCACTGAAGAAATTTCTCGTCATAACAGCCTCGCCGTATCCGCCAACTTGCAGGCGGGAGGCAACCTTCTTTCCAATACTTGTTTTCGTGCTGTCCTGCGGATGGGCAGAAAGCGAAACGGCGGCCAGCGTACACAGGCCCAATAGGATTTTTCTTGTTTTCATTCTGTTGTAATTACTTGTTTTCCGGGTGCAAAGGTACTGGGAATCGCCAATTGCCACAATACCCAAAAATGAGTAAAAAACACCCTTTTTCAGAGAAGATATCTTCTCAGGCCGACTTAGCTATCTCCTCGGACCAAGATAGCTATCTCCTCGGGCCAAGTAAGCTATCTTCGTTTTTCCAGCCATATTTTTCCGTGTCAAGGACCATCAAGAGCGTGATGGAAGCCTTTGGCAAAGATAAGGAGGATTACAGAGCTATCGGTACTTTCCTTGTATTCACAGCAGACAAGAAAGAGACTCTATCCAATAGTGAGTATCGCAAGGTTGCTCGTGAGGTGGATGATATTGCCATAGGCAGATATGAACAGGCTCAGAAGCGTAGGAACTCTATGAAGTTGTAATAATTTGCACCGAATTTTTATGATTTCTAATCTGAGGGAAACAAAACGAAGTCTATTTGGCTGAATTTGATGAATTATGTGTAATTTTGCACTGTGATACCAAACAGAGCGAGCAAATCATTTATACAATGAATAAGGAATTGACCATAGAAGATATTCAGGAGATTGTGGCGAAAGACGAAAGCCGTTATCTGGAATTAAAGCAGACTACAGGGGAATTGTACAAGGCAATGACCT
>JAGBGU010000055.1 GCA_017935785.1 Bacteroidaceae bacterium | reverse complement strand
TTTGTCGCTCGTTGTAAACGGATGTAAACCCTTGTCAACTATCTACACGAAATAACAAAAAATAAGCTCCGCAAATTCTCCACGTCAGAAATATGTATCAAAAATATGTGGAAATTTGGGAACCATCAAAAAGCAGCCTGAAAGTGTTAAATTTTAGAATGTATTGATAATTAAAGGTTTATATTTGGTTATTTCTGGTTGGTTTTGGTTATTTAGGGCTTCTAAATACAAGTATTGAAAGCAAAATTCCCTATTCTCGTCACACTATTACCGATAATCACGGAAGTCAAACCGATGCAGCAAGAGAAAGCTGCTTTCCCAATGCTCGTTACACTATTGGGGATAATCACGGAGGTCAACCTCTTGCAATCACTGAAAGCCTCATCTCCAATGCTCGTCACACTTTCGCCAATAGTCACATACATCAAACTAGTGCAACCATCAAAAGCCTCTTTTCCAATACTCGTCACATTTTCGCCAATAGTCACAGAGGTCAAATCAGAACAATTACAGAAAGCCGCATTTCCAATGCTCGTCACATTATAATTTATCCCCTCATATTCCACAGACGCAGGGATAATGATTTTGCCAGAATACTCTCCCCAGCTTTTCTTAACAACTGTTGCTTGTTTTGCTTTGGCAAGAAGATCATAGTTTATGCCGTCAATCTCTACCTCCACTGCCAGCATTGGCAATGACAAGAGTACCGCGAGGAAAAGGAACAATGCCCGAAAAGAATGGTGTAAGTAATGCTTCATAAAACTTTTTGTATTAAAATGTTGTTTTGCAATATTACCTTTCTCGTTTTGGCAAGACTGCACCAACATCTTATAAAAGAAAAAGCGCAGGCCTCGCCAACGCTCTCAGGTTCACCACAAACCTAACACAGATGGTTTTGGTCTGCGCCTATTTAGGCACAAGCCAATCTGTGTTTAATTTGCCCGTAACTTTTCCGAGGTGGTGATTCGAGAGCGTTTGAGCAATAAAATCGAAATGTTTGTGCTGAATTGCTCCAGGCACAATGCAAATTTAGGAAGTTTTTTTATCTCTGCAAAAAAATCTGAAGGAAAATAATTGCCTTGCGTCTTTTGGAAGAATAAAACATTCAAAAAACGAATGCAAAAACGCAAAAACGCAAAGAATGGTTACAAGGTGTTGATATACAGCATTTTGTAACCATTTCCCTTTTGCGATCCTTTGCAAATCCTTTGCAAAAAGGGTGAAAAGGGGTGTTTTTTTACAAAATTAAGATACTTTTGTGCATTCAGGCTGTTGGTAAAAAGACATATCTTTTGTACAGATATAGAGGAAGAACAGGAATTAAACAGGGAACACCTAATAGTATTTTTTGTAATTTTGTCCCGTTTTTTGCGTAATAAACGGGACATTTTGCTATCTTTGCAACGTGCTCCTTTATCCAATCATTCAAGCTCATATTCGGCTTATTTGTTGCAAAGGTAAACAAGAAATGATTACCTTTGCAACCTTTCCAACGAATTTTATCATCTAAGTGTACTTTATTACAATTTCATCGAGTTACCATTACCCCCAAACAAAAATGTCAAAATTTGCGAAAACTAAGTTTTTGCTATGTCGCGTAGTTGGTTTTTTTCCCTCACGAGGCAGTACTTTTTTCCTCGGGAGGCAGTGTTTTGGGGCATTTATGGATGCCCTTATAGGATGTTGGTTTTGTAAAAAATTTTTACTGCTTTTCGCTGTTTTTTTGCCTGTTCTTTCGCCTAATCATTTGCATCTGTTTTGCATTTTGCCTTGCATCAAAGTGGTGGGCAAAAGGCAGAAAATGTGGGGTTGAAGCAAAAAAGGGGTGGATTTAGGGGTAAAAATGCCGGAAAAGCGGCAAAAACCAATTTTTCGTATTTGTGCAGATAACGGGCAAAAAGGTGTACGAAACTGGTGTTTTGGGCGAAGAAACGGGCAAAACTGGCGCAGAAAAGGCGTTTTTCGTGCAAATTTAGAACATATTGCATAATGCTGACATTCAATACGTTATGCAAAAACAGGCAATTTTTTGCGCTAAAACCTTTGCATTTCGTTTGCATTTGCAAATTGTTTTTCAAACTCTTACAAGTCTGATTTTCAGATAGTTTCAATCCTCTTTTTGTGTTTTTGCATTTTTGCATGCAAAAAAATGTATGGGTGGGGGGAGGGCCTATATATATATTAATAATTAATAAATATATTCATTAATTTAATAAGGAGTAGGGAGCTTGGGGGTATGATTTTTTTGCATTTGCAAAACGCAAAAATGCAAAAAAGAAAAGGATAATGGAATCCCCCACAACCATTGTGCCGGGCAGTGGCGAATGGGGATGTGGGGGATGTATATGGGCTGAGGGAATGTTTGCCGGTTCTGTGGCGGCAAGATTCGGGCCTGAGGCTATTCACCCAGCTTTACGCCGCGCTGGGTAGGCTTGACGGGACGGATGGTTCCGTCGGGGTTGAAGTGGAGGCGGTCTATGCACACTTCGCGGTGAACGCCGGGATCTTTGTCGCGTTCAATGTAGTCCTTGTTGATGCGGTGGTATACGATGTACCACTCGTCGGTGTCTGGAACCTGGAGGACGGAATTGTGGGCGGTGCCGTAAATCTGTCGCTTGTAGTCTTGCCGCAGGATGACGGGGTGTGTGGCCACCTCGATGGGTCCCAGCGGTGAACGGGATGTGCCGTAGGCGACATGATAGTTGGGCGAACCGGTATCGTCCACAGACCAGAGGAAATAATAGAGCCCGTTGCGGTAGAAGACATAGGGGGCCTCGCGATAGGCATAGTCTTTCAAGGAACCGCCCTGGGGCGTGAGCACCACGATGCTGGTGGTGTCAATGGAAATCATGTCATCATTGAGTTTGGCAGCCGCCATGTAGCCGTTCCCCCAATAGAAATAGCTTTGTCCGCTGACGGGGTCGGTAAATACGTCGCCGTCTATTTCCTGTCCCCATCCCACGGGCGACTTGCTTATCATGGGCCGGCCGGAGTCAGTAAAGGGTCCGGTGGGGTGGTCTGCTACGGCCACGCCAATCTGTTTGCCTCCGCCCCCTACGGGGTTTCCGCTGAAATAGAAGAAATAGCGGTACTTGCCGTCTATCAGCTTTTCTTCAATACAGGGCGCCCAGGCATTGCCGTCGGCCCAGGTTACCTGGTCGGTCTTGAGGTCGAGGATGGTACCCTCGTCCTTCCAGTCGGTAAGGTCGGCTGAGGAGTAGACGTTGAACTTGTGTCCGCCCCAACCGGGAGTGCCGTCTGTTGTGGGATAGATGTAGTACTTGCCCGTCTGTTTGGAATAGAGTATTTCGGGGTCGGCACGGAATCCGTCTATTACCGGATTGCGGGCTTCGGTATTGGGCCAGTGTTTGCGCAGGCGTTCCGCCTCTTGTGCGGTGATGGCGATGGTGGTTCCGTGGCGCGGCGTGAAGAGTCCGCGGGTCTGGGTGTCGCAGATGCGCTCAAAGTTTTTCAGGTCGCGCGACTTGCAGAACTGGTAGTATCCCGCCATGTAGCAGTCGTACATCAGAATCCATTCGTCAGAGCCGATAAGCTTGAACACGCCCGAGCCTTCCACGGCTTCCTTGGTCTGCTGCAGATACCGGCCTTCGGGCTTCCATGTTCCGCGCAGGGTTTCGCAGGTGGCCTGCTGTATGCCGTTGCCCTCTCCTTCGGTCTTGAAGAACATGTGATAGAGCTTGTCGGCATCGGAATAGACAATGTCGGCATCGATGGTGTTAGCGCCGTGGTCGTAGAGTATTTCGGGGCGGGACAGTTCGGTAAAGTCCTCGTTGGCATAAGAGCAGTAAATGACGTAGTGGGTCTTGTGGTTGTCCTGCTCTGTCCGGCTCTCGCGTGCCGCCTGTTGGGTGGCGCCGTTCCAGCCAATGGAGTAATATACCATGTATTTCTTTTCCACGGGATCATAGATGGTCTGTGGTGCCCATACCTGGGTAAGCGCTTCGCGGTTGAACATGTCGGGCCATGTGTCCGGGAAGTCTATGGCAGAACTGGTCCAGTGGATGAGGTCGGAACTTTTTAGAAGAACCAGTCCGTCATTGCTGCTCCATCCGTCGTTGCTGCGCATGTCGGTAACAACCATATAGAAGGTGTCTCCGTCTTCTCCGCGAAGGATGTGGGGGTCGCGCACACACTTCTTGCGTGCAATGTCGGCCGAGGCGATAACCGGCTCTCCGTCGTTCAGCAGCGTATAGTTATAACCGTCATCGCTCAGCGCAAAGCAAATCTGTTCTTCCTCGGGGGAATTACCCGTAAAGTAGGCAAAAAGATAACTCTCCATTTTCTTTTCCCTTGCGCATCCGCATAAGAAAAACGATACTGTCATAAAAGCAAAGAAACTGCCAAATACCTTTCTGTTCATGATTCTAAAATAAAATATTATATTGTTTTCGTGGCTGCTCTGCTGCAAAGTTACAACAAAGAAATGGAAGCGGAAACGGAAAGGGCGAATAAATGTAACCGAAAAAAACACAAAGGGCATAAAAAAATGATAGGGGCTTCACAGCTCCTACCATTCACAAACTAAAAACTAAACCTTAACTATGAAAAAATCTAATGTTTATTCAATTGCAAAATTAGCAAGGAAAATTTAAACTGCAAATTATTTGCAAGAAAAATTTCCATATTTCACATTTTTTAACATTTTTAAGGGCTATTTTTGCCGTTTTAGATTTAAAAAAGGGTAAAATGTGCGTATTTTTCCGTAACTTTGCAAGCAAATTAGGATAGATACCCCTCAGAGAGTTACCAATTTTTATTTTTTTGATGAAAAAACTGCTCATAGAAACATACGGCTGCCAAATGAATGTGGCAGACAGCGAAGTGGTTGCCTCCATCATGGGCATGGCCGGATATGAAACTTGCCAGAATCCTGATGAGGCAGACGCCGTTTTCCTGAATACCTGCTCGGTGCGTGCTGCGGCAGAACAAAAGATTGTGAGCCGGCTTGAATACTGGCACAGCCAACAGCGCAAGGGAAGGCGCATCATCATAGGTGTGCTGGGATGTATGGCTGAAAGGGTTAAGGATGAACTTCTGGAGAAGTACCATGCCGATCTGGTGGCCGGCCCCGACGCCTATCTGTCGCTGCCCGACCTGATTGCGCAGGCGGAAGCCGGACACAAGGCCATCAACGTGGAATTGTCAACGGTGGAAACATATCAGGACATTGTGCCGAGCCGCTTGCATACAGCCCACATTGGCGGATTTGTAAGCATTATGCGCGGATGCAATAATTTCTGCCACTATTGCATTGTTCCCTATACCCGTGGCCGCGAGCGTAGCAGAGACGTACAAAGTATTCTGCGCGAGGTAAAGGACCTTGAGGCCAGGGGCTTTAAGGAAGTTACGCTCTTAGGCCAGAATGTGAACAGCTATGCATCGGAGGAAAACGGTGGGGTAGGCTTTGCGCAGCTATTGCGCATGGTGGCCCGTTCCGTCCCCGAAATGCGTGTCAGGTTTACCACCTCGCATCCCAAGGACATGAGTGACGAAACGCTTTATACCATTGCTGAAGAACCGAACATCTGCCATCACATTCACCTGCCCGTGCAGAGCGGAAGCGACCGCATTCTGAAACTGATGAACCGCCGATATACACGCGAATGGTATCTGCAGAGGGTGGAGGCCATACGCAATATCATACCCGATTGTGCCATTACGACGGACATCTTTGCCGGGTATTGCAGCGAGACGGAGGAGGATCACCAGCTGAGTCTGAGTCTGATGGAGGAATGCGCATACGACAGCGCGTTCATGTTCAAATACAGCGAACGCCCAGGAACGTATGCCAGCAAACATCTGGCCGACGATGTACCCGAAGAGGTAAAGATAAGGCGTCTGAACGAACTCATCGCCCTTCAGAACAGACTTTCTGCACAAAGCAACCAACGCTGCCTGGGACAGGATTACGAGATTCTGATCGAAGGCGTGAGCAAGCGTAGCCGCGACCAGCTTTTCGGACGTACCGGACAGAACAAGGTGGTGGTAATAGACAGGGATAACTGGAAAATAGGTGATAAGGTAAGGGTGAGAATTACTGACAGCAGTAGCGCAACCCTGAAAGGAATTTCAATTTGACAGCCGGAAAGACCAGAAACATAAACGAAGATAAAAATATACCCAACATAGAATTATGAACAATTTTGCATTTGAAAAGAAGAATTATCTGCTTTTGGCCGCAGGTATGCTCATCGTCATTATCGGTTTCATCCTGATGTCAGGTTCAGGAAGTACGGAGGAGCAGTTCAATCCTGAAATCTTCAGCGCCACTCGTATCCGTGTGGCTCCGTTGGTAAGTTTGGCCGGATTCGTTATTATAATGGTCGCCATTATGTATCGTCCGAAAAGCAGCGGTAAGAATGTTGAAAAGGAAATAGAGGACATAGACAACAATTAATGTTAATACAATACAAGTAATGAGCGAGATTCAAGCTTTAATCTTAGGTTTGGTTCAGGGGCTTACCGAGTATTTGCCGGTGAGCAGCAGCGGCCACCTTGAAATTGGAAAGATGCTTCTGGGACCCGAAGCGGAGGCTGGAGGCCTCACATTCAGCATTGTGGTTCATGTGGCCACGGTCTTCTCCACACTGGTAATTCTGTGGAAAGAAATAGCCTGGATATTCAAGGGCCTGTTCAAGTTCCAGTGGAACGAGGAGGCCAAGTACACCGTCAATATCCTTATTTCCATGATTCCGGTCGGAATTGTGGGTCTTTGCTTCAAAGAAGAGGTTGAGGCGCTCTTCAGCAGTAATACCGTTGTCGGAGTCTGTCTTTTGGTAACAGCGGCACTGCTCACACTTACCCACTATGCCAAACCCCGTCAGAGAGAAACAATCTCTCCGCTCCACGCTTTCATTATCGGTCTTGCACAAGCTGCAGCCGTACTTCCCGGTCTGAGCCGTAGCGGAAGCACCATTGCTACCGGACTGTTGCTGGGAAACAGCAAGCAGACGCTGGCGCAATTCTCTTTTCTAATGGTGATTCCTCCTATTATGGGCGAAGCGCTGCTCGATTTTAAGGACATATTCTTCCCCAGTGCAGAACAGCTTGCAGCAAGCGGAGCAAGCGGAGCAACGGCGGCTACGCCGGTTTCGGCTCTGATTGTCGGTTTCCTTGCCGCATTCGTGTCGGGTTGCTTTGCTTGTAAATGGATGATAGATCTGGTAAAGAAGTGTAAGCTCATCTATTTCGGAATCTATTGCGCACTGGCCGGAATACTGGTGCTTGTTTTAGCTTAAACCAAAAGAACATAAAAAGACAGTAAAACGCATCTATGGATTTCATCAAGGGAGAAGTTCTGTATTTTGACAAGCCCTATACATGGACCTCGTTCAATCTGGTTGCAAAAGTCAGATGGACACTATGTAAAAAACTGGGCATAAAGAAACTTAAGGTTGGCCATGCAGGTACGTTGGACCCTCTGGCAACCGGACTGCTTACCGTCTGCACGGGAAAAGCCACCAAGCGGATTGATGAGCTCCAGGCGCATACCAAAGAGTATGTGGCTACCTTGCAGTTAGGAGCCACTACGCCTTCCTTTGACTTGGAAACCTCCGTTGATGCAACTTATCCTACCGGACATATTACCCAAAATGCCATAGAAGAGGCGTTGGCGAAATTTGTCGGCCGCATAGAACAAGTGCCGCCTTCGTATTCTGCCTGCAAGGTTGACGGCAAACGGGCGTACGACTTGGCCAGGAAGGGCAAGGAAGTAAACATCAAGCCTAAGATTCTGGTCATTGACGAGATAGAATTGCAGCAATTCGATCCGGAAACCATGCAGGCGACCATACGCGTTGTGTGCAGTAAGGGCACTTATATACGCGCTCTGGCACGCGATATCGGAACAGCCTTGCAGAGCGGCGCGCATCTGACAGCCTTGCGCCGTACAAGGGTAGGAGACGTGTGCGTAGCCGATTGTATGCATATAGAAGATTTCCAGGAATGGCTGGACAAACAAACCATTGAGACAAATAACATCCAAGACGACAAATAAAATCTCACCAAATGAAGCTTTCAGAATTCAATCCTTTCCCCGAACAGACTGCCAAAAAGTCATTAGAGACACGTATTGCACAGGAGCCCGCACCATTCCGCGATGACTGTCGGTTAATGGTGGTTCATGCTAAGAGCGGCGTGATAGAGCACAGGGAATCCTTCCGTAACATCCTTGATTATTTTGATGAAAAGGACGTGTTTGTATTTAACGACACAAAGGTGTTCCCGGCACGCCTGTACGGTAACAAGGAAAAGACTGGTGCCAGGATAGAAGTGTTTCTTTTGCGCGAACTGAACAAGGAAATGCGCCTATGGGATGTATTGGTTGATCCTGCACGCAAAATCAGAATCGGAAACAAACTGTACTTTGGCGAAGATGATTCAATGGTGGCAGAGGTCATAGACAATACCACCAGCCGTGGCCGCACTTTGAGATTCCTTTACGATGGCCCTCACGAAGAGTTCAAACGCACGCTTTACGCTTTGGGCGAGGCTCCACTGCCAAAGGAAATCATCAAACGCCCTGCTACACCTGAAGATTTGGAGAACTTCCAGTGTATCTTTGCCAAGAACGAAGGCGCTGTTACCGCACCGGCGTCCGGGTTGCATTTCTCGCCTCAGCTTATGAAGATGATGGAGATTAAAGGCATAGAAAGCGCATACGTTACCATGCATTGCGGACTGGGTAATTTCCGTGACATTGATGTGGAAGACCTGAGCAAGCACAAGATGGACAGCGAGGAAATGCATGTCGGGGCAGAAGCGTGCGACATCATAAACGGAGCAAAGGAAAACGGACACCGCATAGTTGCCGTCGGCACAACGGTACAGCGCGCGTTGGAGACTGCCGTCAGTGCGGATAACCGTCTGAAGGAATATGACGGCTGGACAAACAAGTTTATTTTCCCCCCTTATGACTTCTGTCTGGCTGATGCCATGGTGGCCAATTTCTATATGCCTTACAGTACATTGCTAATGCTTACCTGTGCCTATGGCGGATACGATTTGGTTATGAAAGCGTATCGCGAGGCATTAAGATATAATGAGAACGATCCTAACAACCGTTATCGCTTTGGTACTTACGGCGATGCCATGCTAATTGTAAAAGACTGAGCTTATGCACAAACTGTATCTTAGCCTGGGCAGCAACCTGGGCAACCGTATCGAGAATATACAGAAGGCCATAGAGTTGATTGACGAACGTATGGGGACTGTCTACAGAACCTCAACTTTCATTGAGACTGAGCCTGTCGGTTTCCAGTCCGATAACAAGTTTATCAATGCGGTGTGTCTTATACATACCCATTTCTCGCCCCACCGATGTCTGGAAGAAGCCCAGGCCATTGAACAGCTTATGGGCCGTAAGAACAAAACTGTAGACGGAATTTATCAGGACCGCATCATTGACATAGATTTGCTGATGTATGACGATGTGGAAATCTGCGATGAAACGCTCATTCTTCCTCATCCGCGCATGAAGGAACGTGGGTTTGTAATGACTCTGTTGCAGGAGATTCTAAAGTCAGAAACGGACCTTTAGGGGTAAACGTATTAAGGAGGAAAGCCATCCGTCATCCCCCTTTTCATGTTGTCAAGTAAATGATTGGCATGAAAAGGGGGGTGTTTTGCTTGCCAATAGAATTTTTTGTAGTACCTTTGCAGCCGAAAACAAAAATGTGGATAGATTTGGGCTGCTTGCAACCACTAAAAAAAATGCTAAAAAAATAAGTCTGACGACTTGACTGCATTGTTACCCCAAACTCTTTCCCATTATTAATTATTATTCATTATATAAATACATTAATTATGGGTTATTTATTTACTTCCGAATCTGTTTCTGAAGGTCACCCCGACAAGGTGGCCGACCAAATCAGCGATGCTGTACTGGACAAACTGCTGGCTTTTGACCCCGAATCAAAGGTGGCTTGCGAAACGTTGGTGACTACCGGACAGGTGGTGCTGGCCGGTGAGATAAAGACACAAGCCTATGTTGATCTTCAACGTATTGCACGCGAGGTGATAAACCGCATCGGATATACCAAGAGCGAGTATATGTTCGAAGGGAATTCTTGTGGAGTCTTCTCTGCTATTCACGAACAGAGCGGCGACATCAATCGCGGTGTGGACCGTCAGAACAAGGAGGAGCAGGGAGCCGGGGATCAGGGAATGATGTTCGGGTATGCCACCATTGAGACAGAGAACTACATGCCTCTTTCTCTGGATCTCTCCCACCGTCTGCTGCAAGTGTTGGCGGAAATTCGCCGCGAAGGAAAGGATATGACGTATTTGCGCCCCGATGCCAAGAGTCAGGTAACCATTGAATACGATGACAATGACACTCCGGTACGCATAGATACCATTGTGGTCAGTACGCAGCACGATGATTTCATTTGCCCGGCCGACAATACGCCCGAGGCTCAACTTGAAGCGGATCGACAAATGCTTGAGCAGATTCGCTATGATGTAATTCACATTCTTATGCCGCGTGTCTTGGCCGGTATCCACAGTCCCAAGGTTCTGCAGCTCTTCAATGACAGTATCACTTATCATGTTAATCCTACCGGCAAGTTCGTTATCGGAGGTCCCCACGGCGACACCGGCCTTACCGGGCGCAAGATAATCGTGGACACCTACGGAGGAAAGGGAGCCCACGGCGGCGGCGCATTCAGCGGAAAAGACCCTTCTAAGGTAGACCGCAGCGCAGCTTATGCCGCACGCCACATTGCCAAGAATATGGTGGCGGCCGGAGTGGCCGATGAAATGTTGGTGCAGCTGAGTTATGCCATTGGTGTGGCAGAGCCGGTCAGCATTTATGTAAACACCTATGGTCATTCGCACGTAGAAATGACAGACGGTGAAATAGCAGGTAAGATAAAGGAAATCTTTGACCTTCGCCCATACGCCATCGAACAGCGTCTGAAACTCCGTAACCCCATCTACGAAGAGACTGCAGCCTATGGACATATGGGCCGCGAACCCCGTTGGGTGACCAAAGTTTTCGAATCCAACTACAACTGCGGAAAGAAATGCGTAGAGGTGGAACTCTTTACCTGGGAGAAGCTGGACTATGTGGACACCATAAAAAAACACTTCAATCTGTAGAACATGGAAATCAGCAAGATTTCAGTTTACTGCGCAAGCAGCTCTAAGATAGATCCCTCCTATATGGCCGAGGCGCGCAAGGTTGGACGCTTGCTTGCCCAAGCAGGTATTACGCTTGTCAACGGCGCTGGCAATATGGGGCTGATGCAGGCCAGTACAGACGGTTGTATTGAGGCCGGCGGAAAAGCAATCGGAATAATCCCCACTTTTATGGTAAAGGAAGGATGGTGCCATCAAGGAATGACAGAAATTATTGAGACAGCGGATATGCACGTCCGCCAGCAGAAGATGAGCGAGATGGGCGATGCCGCCATTGTGCTGCCCGGCGGATGCGGTACATTGGCCGAATTGTTCGAACTCGTAACATGGAAGCAGCTGGGACTTTATCTTAAGCCAATTGTCATACTGAACACCAACGGGTATTATGACGCTTTGCTGGCACAAATGGAACGTTCTGCCGATGAATGCTTCATGCGCAAGGAGCATCTGCAGATCTGGCGTGTGGCGCAGACTGCCGAGGAGGCTGTCCAGCTGGCCACTTCCACTCCGTTGTGGGATACCAATGTAAGAAGATTCGCTGCCGTATGAACATTTGTGGCATTGACACACTGAAACTGGAGGCACCGGCAGATTCAGCCAGTGCCTCTGGCACATCTGCCCCGTTCAGTGTGTGGCGGATAGCCCAAAGCATGCCAAATGCCACCCCTTCGCAATTAGATTCTGCCATTCAGGCCAACCTTCCCCCTAGGGAGCGTTTTCTGAGCAGTCGGCCCGATACGCTGAACCTGCCTGGAATACGAGGAAAAAGTCTTATACCCCAACTGGACAGCATTCAGAAATGCTACACTATGGGGTATTTTTACCAGAACCCGCTTCTCCATCCCGAAATTATTGCCGAAACGCCTGGATACAGCGGTGAACCAAGGCCATATGAACTCAGAAACGACGAATGGATAACCGGAACCCTGCTTTGCAGCTTTATTTTTCTGGTTTTTCTGGTCCGTTATATTTGGCGTTTCCTTACCGTTAGGACAAAAGAGTTCTTGAACATGGCCGATTCGGCATCGGTACACGAGACCAAAACCAGTTTGGAGGATTACTACGGCCTTTTTGCTACAGCCATTCTGAGTCTGATGTACAGCCTTATTTTTTATGGTTATACGCAACATTCGTTGCAGCTCTTTTTAGGCCAGCTTTCTCCGCACACCCTGATAGGGTATTATATCATCTGTTTTCTTTCGTTCTTTGGAATAAAAAAAGGCCTGTATGCTTTTGTGAACTGTATTTTTTTTGACAAAATAAAACAAAAAAAATGGGGGAATTCATATTCTTATCTTATTTTTACAGAAACGATTCTGCTTTTTCCTGTCCTTTTGATTTTGGTGTATTTCAATATTTCAGCCTACAAAGCTCTCTATATTCTTCTAATTTTGTTTATTTTTGTTAAAACATTGCTGCTGTTTAAGACATTCCGCATTTTATTCAACAATTTATATTGCCTATTCCATTTTTTTGTGTACTTTTGCGCCTTGGAAATCATCCCGATGGTACTCATTTGGATAACATTAACCCGACTAACAAACAGTCTGATTGTAATATTTTAGGACATTTATGATAAAAAAGATTCTGGTCTCACAGCCTAAGCCTACTTCTGAGAAATCTCCTTATTTTGACATTGCGCGAAAACTTGATGTTGAAATTGTTTTCCGTCCCTTTATCAAAATAGAGAGCCTCACACCGGTAGAATTCCGTCAGCAGAAAGTTTCCATCCTGGATCATACAGCCGTGGTATTCACATCGCGCCATGCCATTGACAATTTCTTTAAGCTATGTAAGGAAATGCGAGTGGCCATACCTGATGACATGAAATACTTCTGCATTACCGAGACGGTATCTTTGTATATCCAGAAGTATGTCCAGTACCGCAAGCGTAAAGTGTTCTTCGGAAGCACAGGAAAGATAGATGATATAATCCCCCTGATGATAAAGCACAAGAATGAAAAATATTTTGTGCCACAGAGCGACCAGCACACAGACGATTTTGCCAACCTGTTGGATGCAAAGAAACTCGACCATAGCGAGGCAGTCATGTTCCGTACCGTCAGCAATGATTTCGGTAAGGACGAGGCTTTCGACTATGATATGCTCATTTTCTTTAGCCCCAGCGGAATATCCTCCCTGTTCAAGAACTTCCCCGACTATCAGCAGGGCGATATGGCCATCGGCACCTTCGGACCCGCCACGGCAAAGGCTGCCAAGGAAGCCGGTCTGCGCGTAGACTTGGAAGCACCGTCTCCCCAATTCCCCAGCATAACGGCCGCTTTGCAGGATTATGTGGCCCGTCACAATGGAACAGAAGATTAAGAAACATACTTTGGGCAAGCATGAGAAGCTGTGCAGCAAGCTTGCCATAGAGGAACTTTTTCAAGGCGGTCATCGTTCGATGGCCGCCTATCCTATTCGTGCCGTCTATATGCCTGCCCAGACACCGGGATTCAGAATTCTGGTGTCCGTCTCAAAGCGCCATTTCAAGCGTGCCGTTTTGCGGAACCGTGTGAAAAGACAGATTCGCGAAGCCTACAGGCTTAACAAGTCCATACTTGAACCTATGAAGGTGGAGGGTATGAACATAGCATTCTTGTGGCTGAGCAACGAACTGTTTCCCACCAAAGTGGTAACCGCCAAAATCCAGAATCTTTTGCAGCGTATCTATGAAGAGCATTGCTGAAGTATTGAGCCGCCTGCTCATCCTTCCAATCCGTTTTTACCAGCGTTGTATATCGCCGCTCACCCCTCCCTCATGCCGGTTTACGCCCACTTGCAGCCAATATGCCATAGAGGCGCTGCAAAAGCACGGTCCCGTAAAAGGACTTTATCTGGCTCTCAGAAGGCTCTTGCGTTGTCATCCCTGGGGTGGACACGGATATGATCCCGTACCATGAAACTGATAGATTTCCATACCCATCACGAAAGCCTGCAGGGCGAAGTTGTAATCCAACAAGGAGTACATTCCTGGGGCATACATCCTTGCCAGGCTGCAGAAGAGGAGAACTATACCTTCCTGTACAGCCGGGAATGGATGGCGTTGGGCGAATGTGGGTTGGACCGCTTGTGCCAAACCTCTTGGGACATACAGGAGCGGGTGTTCAGGAAACAGATACAGCTTAGTGAGGAACTGCGAACTCCGCTCATCCTCCATTGCGTAAGGGCGCATGCCGAGATGCTTGCACTGCAAAAGGAACTCCGTACGTCCATGCCCTGGATATGCCACGGATTTCGCGGAAAACCGGAGCAGATGCGCCAACTTACGGCGCACGGATGGTATCTGTCGTTCGGTACTTTCTTCAATGAAGAGTCCGTCAGGCTGTGTCCGCCCGAGTTGCTGCTAACGGAAACGGATGATAAACCCATAGCCGTCCGTTCCGTCTATGAACGCATTGCACAAGTTAGGGGCATTTCTGTAGCTGCTTTAGCCGCACAAATGTGGAAAAATTACGAAAAACTGTTCGGAAAACGCTCCATTTAAACACTTTAGGCAAAAAAATAGGCACAATCTCCGCTAATTGCTGAAATTTGATGTAACTTTGCGCTTTGGAATACATTATATATATAATATACCATAACATTCATAAATAAAAAAGTCTTATGGAATTCAAGAAAATCACCGCAGCCGAGGCCGCTTCTCTTATCCAGAACGGACAGTCCATCGGTTTGAGTGGATTCACACCCGCAGGAGCCCCCAAGTGTACCCCTGCCGAGATTGCAAAGAAGGCCGAGGCCGAGCATGCTGCCGGCCGTCCCTTCAAGATCAGCATCTTCTCCGGAGCAAGTACCGGACAGAGCTGCGACGGAATGCTTGCCAATGCACAGGCAATCGATTTCCGTACCCCTTACACTACTAACGCCGACTTCCGCAAGCGCGTGAACCAGAACGAGATGGCTTATAGCGACCTCAACCTGTCCAATCTGGCCACACAGTTGCGTCAGGGCTATCTGGGACAGATTGACTGGGCCATTATCGAAGCCTGTGCCATTGAAAAGGTGGGTAGCAAATGCCACATCTATCTGACCGCTGCAGGCGGTATCAGCCCCACTGTCTGCCGTCTGGCAAAGAACGGAATCATCATCGAGCTGAATGCGTTCCACAGCCCAAAGAGTATGGGTATGCACGATGTGTACGAGATTGAAGACCATCCCTTCCGCACCCCCATCATGATAACCAAGGCAAGCGACCGCATCGGAAAGCCCTATATTGAGGTGGATGCTGACCGCATCGTGGGCGTTATCGAATGCGACGTAGCCGATGAGGCACGCGGATTCAAGGATGCAGACCCCATCACTACACAGATTGGACAGAACGTGGCAGACTTCCTGCTCTCCAACCTGCGCAGCGGTCTCATCCCCAAAACCTTCCTTAATCTGCAGAGCGGAGTGGGAAGCGGTGCCAACGCTGTGTTGGGCGCGTTGGGCCAGTGCCCCGAGGTTCCCAACTTCAACATCTATACCGAGGTGCTCCAGGATGCACCCGTAGGACTGATGAAGCAGGGCCGCGTACTGAGCGCATCCACCTGTTCGCTCACCGTAACCAACGAATGTCTGAAGGATGTGTATGACAACATGGACTTCTTCAAGGACAAACTGGTTGTGCGCCCCTCTGAAATCAGCAACTGCCCCGAGGTTATCGCACGCATCGGCGTTTGCTCTCTGAACACCGCCATCGAGGTGGACATCTACGGCCATGTGAACAGCACCAAGATTTGCGGAACCAAGATGATGAACGGTATTGGCGGAAGCGCAGACTTTACCAACAATGCCTATCTCTCTATCTTCACCTGCGGATCCACCACCAAGGGAGGCGCCATCAGCAGCATTGTTCCCTTTGCCAGCCACATTGACCACACCAACCACTTCATCGATGCTGTCATCACTGAGTACGGTGTGGCAGACCTCCGCCACAAGAGCGATATGCAGAAGGCACAGGAACTCATCAAGGTGGCTCATCCCGACTACCGTCCCATGCTCCAGGACTATCTGAAGTATGCCAGCAAGAACGGTGGCCATACCCAGCATGCCCTCAGCGCCGCATTCGCCATGCACGACACCTTCCTGCGCAAGGGCGATATGCGCTTGACAGACTTGGCAGAGTACATAAAGTAAGACATAAAATAACGACACTAAGATAAAAGGAGGGCGGACCGATGTGTCCGCCCTCCTTTTGAACAATATGCTCACAAGCCATTTGCTTAATACACGTTACAGCGGATACCAAAAATCCCATTTTTAGAGAAGCTATCTTCTCAGACCAACTAAGCAATCTTCTCGGGCCAAGATAGCTATCTCCTCGGCCCAAGTAAGCTATCTTCGTTTTTCCTGCCATATTTTTCCGGATTTTGCAGCATAGTGCGTAGCACAACAAATAGTGTTGCGATGGCCAACGCAACAGCATGAAACAGCCATCGCAACGGCATGCGTTGGCCATCGCAATCTATTGCTCCAAAATACCGATATTATGAAAAAATAAGGCCATTATTCTTTCAAATGGAAAATAATTCCTAACTTTGTGCCTGACTAAGCCAGTCCCAACGGGGCGGGCGGGTCAAAAACTTATTGGAAAATGCTTCCGCTGCCACAATTGGGGTCGTGAACCTCGCCGGGGCAAGGAGCATGAAAGGACGTTTTTGAACGTTATCTTCGAGTCATCAAACTTCGCAAACTTGATCTCTACAAGAAGATACCGCAACGAAGCGTTCGCGCAGGGTGTATTATACCCGTATGCTTGCAAGCCAAAAGGCCTGCGCATACATTATATATAATACCCAACGGCGTGGGCTGGCTGAGTTGCTTATCTCTGTAGAGGGGCAATGCGAAGGCCTGATGACTGGGATAAGCTGCAGATGTTTCTCCCACGTCTTTTTTGTTTCCATAACCGAACTTAATATTAACCGCTGAAGCAGGGGGAGTGGTAGGCATGATAAACTTCTTTTTATGAAAAGAAAGATTCCGTTATTCCTGCGTTGGATTGGCATTCTAACGATTTGGCTTATAACATCAGTGAATGGCTATGCTCAAGATTTATCTCTGTATGTGGGAGAAGCAGGTAAATTGTCAACACCAGATGCTCCTGGAGATGGATTTATCAATAAAGCATGGTGGAGTACAGATAAATCTTATGTGGAGATTTTTAATAGCAGTGAATTTAACACATTGGTGAGAATTAACCGTTATTTTGAGGGAACAGCAAAGGTTGAATGTACGTATTCATACACTTATTATATTGAGAGCTACGGTAAAACATATACGCATGTAGGTCACGCGACAAAAACCTTTCGCGTCAGATGTTTACCAAACTATGCCACTCTCAGCGATGAAGATATTGAACTGAATATTGGCGAGACATATCGTTTGTCCTATTCACTTGACAAATATAGTAGCATTGATGGCGAATGGAGTTCAAGCAACGAAAACGTAGCTACGGTTGATAGTAGAGGAAATGTGAGGGCTGTGAGTTCTGGAAGATCCCGTATAAAGTTGGATCCGATAGTCGGCCCGGTGGTCTATTGTGATGTGGAAGTGGTACAGAGTGAGCCAACTTCGGTTTCTATACCATCATCTTTGACTGTATATGTAGGGGAAAGTTCAACCCTTTCGTCAACGCTCACACCTTATAATGCCACCACCACATTGACTTGGTATTCAAAAGATACCGATGTGGCGACAGTATCTTCGGGAAAGGTTACGGGCGTTGATGAAGGCTCTACCATTGTGTATGCCAGAACAGCGAACGGACTCACATCCAACGATTGCAAAGTGGATGTCTATTATAGAAAACCTACGGCCATTGCGTTGGATAAAGCCTCACTTACACTGCCTGTCGGCGGTAGTCAGCAGTTGAAATACAGTTTCACTCCATCCCATGCTAGGGCATCGGTTGAGTGGTCATCAAGCAATCCGTCCGTTGTTTCGGTTTCTGCTGATGGTAAATTGAATGCCTTGAAGATGGGGGAGACAACTATTACTGCCACGACAGACAATGGGTGTACGACCACCTGTATGGTGGAAGTCTTGCCATTGCCCGTCCAGCTTTCTCTACCCCAAACGCTGACGCTCGGAGTTGGTGACAGCCATAAGTTGGGTGTACAATCCTATCCGTCAGAGTGCTATTTGGAGCTGGAGTGGAGCTCATCGGATGAGTCTGTAGCAGCGGTGTCAGACAACGGAGAAGTTAAGGGTTTGGGTACGGGCCAGGCAACGGTGACGGCTACCGCCTCCAACGGAGTGTCCATTTCGTGCGATGTGGAAGTGACTGAACCTGCTTATTTCTTAAATCTGTGGTTGCATGATGGCGGTTGTTTTACGTATCCGCTCAGCGAGCATCCAACAATTTGTGCAGACAAAGAGACAACCACAGTCAAGACACAGACGGAGAGTGTCGAGTTCCAAACCGCCGATGTACACAAATACACATTGGGCAAGACTGACCCTATAGCAGGTGAGTATAGCGAAATAACATCGTTGGGAGCAGCATTGCCAGAAAACAGACCCAATTTGCGCATGGAGCAGAATCGCATTGTGCTTTCGCAATGTGAGTCCAATATGCCCGTAAACATATATTCTGTAAGCGGACAACTGATTGGTAAGTACAAAACAGATACAGACGGATATCTGGCCATACCGATTAACAACTTTCCAAAAGGTGCCTATATGATAAAATCAAGAAGTATAACACATAAATTTATAAAAAGATGAAAAAGCAAATAGTTTCAATGATGATGTTTGTCATCTGTTTCATGTTTGTGGTAACTGAAGCCATGGCTCAAGGTATAATAATTCATAAAAAGAATGGGGAAGAAATTATTTTACCCTATTCGGCACTAGATAGCATTAAGACTTATACGGCAACTGAAAATAACGAAGAGATTAATGGGTTTGAATGTGTTGACCTGGGACTTAGTGTAAGATGGGCGACTTGTAATGTGGGCGCTTATTCTCCCGAAGAATACGGAGGTTATTATGCATGGGGTGAAACGGAAGAGAAAAGCGATTATTCTTTGAGTACCTACAAATGGAAAACAACGAACACGAACATGTGGCGAATGAAGAAGTATTCTACCTACAGTGATGATAGTGATTTTAAAACTACTCTTGATCCTGAAGACGATGTAGCTCATGTGAAATGGGGTGGCAGTTGGCGTATGCCTACTAAAGATGAGATTATGGAACTTGTAGATAAGTGTACATGGGAATCTACTAAACATAATAATGTGAATGGCTGTCTTGTTACAGGCCCTAATGGTAATAGCATATTTCTTCCCGCAACAGGCTTCTGTAACGGAGAGGACCCCATCTCCATGCGTGGCGTTAGTTTAGATTACTGGTCTGCTACGTTGGAAGTGAACAAATACAATGACCTTGGGGCGTACAGAATCAGTTTCTTTTTTAATTCTAATCCAAGTTACTCTTCCTTCGCACGTTACGGTGGACTCTCCGTCCGTCCTGTTACAGAATAGGATGAAACTTGTTGGCTGTTATTTTCCTTTTTGAAAATTCAACTCCGTTCTTGAACAGAGCAAACATGGTTCTCGAACGGAGTTTAATGTTTTGGAGAAGGGTTGGAAATGTGGGGTTTTATTCATTAGTAATGAAAAAAATCATTCATTAGCAATGAAAGAATATGCCTGTTTTGTTTGTTGTTAATAAAAAATACTATAATCTTTGCCGTACATTAGGGTTAAAGTTATGTTAAGACAGAGCCTTATATCAGAGATAATCGACCTTCAGAATTCAACAACAAAGAAGGCAAAGGGTGAGACGTACATGTTTGAATGAAGTGCTGCATATTCTAGAGTTTGCAAGCATCATCACTGGCCTTCGCAGAGTGGGTAAAAGTACATTGTTGCGCCAGATAGCAACGGCCAAAGGTTACAAACAAGTGTTGTCCATCAATTAACCGATGAGAATTTCAATCGTGAGATACAAGGGCTTACCGAAGCCATGAAAAGCCTCAGGCTTTCAGAAGGTACCATCATTACGCTTAATGAAAAAGATGAGTTCGCCACCGAAACTGGTATGGTAAAACTTGTCCGTGCTTGGGAGCTTTTTCAATGAATGTATAAAGGTAAGGACATATTTCAATTAAAATCGCCGGGACGATAATATCAACAGCTACTTGTAATTGCTCCCTATCGTATCCGTATCATCCGTTTGCCATTAAAATTCTTTACAAAACCACATTTCCGTATAAATCCTGTTGGAAAGCCGGAAATGGCCAGTTGGAAAATTTTTATTTCCCTGTTGGAAAATTATTTTTTCTCAGTTGGAAAATCATTTTTTCCCAGTAGGGCTGTTTTTTGAGGCGAACCAGGTTTGTTTTTGAACTGTTTTAAGCGGTTTTCTGTTCATATTGAAACCATGCGTGATTGGGGGATAGAAGTAAAAATGTTTGACAATGGGTGGCGGTGATGAGAACGGATAACGATAGGATTGATCTTCAGGGACAAGGTGTATTTTGGCGGCTATGCGGACTTTAACTATAAGGGCACGCTTGATAAATTTGAATTCGGAAGCGAGATTCAGCTTCTCTATTGTTTCAGAGAATTAGGAGCGGGCGTAGAGGTGGAACTGGAGAACTGGACGGGAAGTTTTTCCGCTCATCCCAAAATGATGCTGAAAGTAAAATTCTAACGGGCCGGTTCTGCCGCAGATATCCGGCCAAACCGGCGGATGGCGTCTTCGAGAGCCGGGCGTACATAGTTCCAGTCGTGGCTGCCCTCGCTGACGTGCATGGTATAGGGAATGCGCCTTGCGCGGAATGCTTTTACCAGATCCATGTTGGCCTCTAAGGTGAAGTCCTGGTCGCCCACGCTTACCACCCAATCCACCTTTTGCCAAGCTTTTGTGTCTGCTTCCTTGGCTTTCTCCACACGTTTTATGGGGTTGTTGTCTTCTATTACGCGCTGTCGCCATTCTGCCGAAGGATCGTTTTTCAGAAAGTCGAGAGGCTGGCGGCGCAGGTAGCCGCTGATGTCATATACCATCCTGAACTTTTCGGGCCGGTGGATGCCATAGACTACGGCCGCTCCGCCGCCCATGGAGAAACCGGCAATGCCCGTTCTGGAGGCGTCGGCACGAAAAGTCTTTTCAATATAGGGCATCAGTTCGTTAAAGAAATAGTCCTCGTACCGCCAGTGGGGCGCGTTGAAATACATCATGTGCTGTTTGTTCCCCTCGGGGCATACTATTATCATCTCTGCTGTTGCGCCGCAGTCGATGAGGCTGTCCGCCAACTGGCGCAAGCCGCCCTTACGCTGCCAGTCGGTGTGCGTTTCGCCACCGCCGTGCATAAGGTAAAGGACAGGATAGCGCTGTGATGAGTTTTCGTCGTAACTGCCGGGCAGATAAATGGAATACTCGCGCTCGCTGATTCCCTTCAGCAGCTTGCAGGGCATGGCGCGGCTCTCCAGGCGCCCGATACGCACCTTGAAGTTTTTCTTCTTAATGTCCCATCCCTTGTAGTCGGCAAGGTTGCCGTTCAGAAAAATGTCCGCATTCTTTTTCTTGTCTTTCAGATGCCAGTCGAGCCAGTCAATAACCAGGCGTCCGTAATCGCCCCCATTAGGCTCGTGATAAGTTCCCCCGTGTCCTGAAGCGGGATGATTTGCCAGTACAACGGGGACGTGGTGCAGACGGTCATAGTCTGTCTGGGCATTCTTGTAAGCCACGTCCGACGGGCCGCCCACCACATAAAGAATGGGGCCGTGAACGTTTCTGAGCGACTCGCTGCTGGCATCGGCCATGGTCATGTCGCCCATTCCGGCATTCAGAATCAGATAGGTTTTCAGCAAGGGGTTTGCGGCATTGGCCAACACTTGCGCACCGCCACAGGAATGGCCTGCAGCCGCAACCTTAGCGGTGTCAATGTACTGGTAGTAGTCGCTTCCCTTTGTGCGGTTCTGTGCAATCATCCAGTCCATTCCCCGCTTTATGTCGGACGAGGGTGTGAACCCTTCCTTGCGGTCGCCCCGTTTTTCCTGCAGTTCACCGATGGCCACCACCACATATCCGTGCGAAGCAATCTCTGTGAGCATACGCTCGTAGCCGATGCTGCTGTCTGCGCATCCTCCGTTGCCGAACACCAACAGCGGAAGGGTGCCGCAACGCGCCCGTGCCAGCTGCAGATTCTCCGGCCGGTAGATTACAAAATCGGGCAGTCCGGCCTCCTTTACCGCTATTGCCTTTAGCTGTCCGGAGCCTCCGTTGTCTATAACCTTTGTCTTCAGCGGCTGTGCGCCGGCCTGTGCCAGCCATAGCGTCAGCAGGGATAGGAGAAAGATTGTCTTCTTCATAATATTGGGTGGTTAAGTGAGATTGTGGTTGGCGGGGAAAAGTAAAAGGCGGGTTATGCCAGACATACTTGCCGCATCCCGCCTTTTGTCTTTTTGTAAAAAGGAATTACTTTACAATTTCGCAGAACTCAATGCGCTCCTTATTGGGGCCTTCGATGAAGAAATAGCGTGCGCCCTTCTCCCAGAAAGCGATGTCCACGATGTTCTGGTCGATCATCTTGTAGCCGGCATCCTTGATTTTCTTGTACAGTTCCTCAATCTTTGTTACGTTCAGGCAGATGTGGTCTACGGCTCCGGCACGCATGGTGGGCTTGTCGTTGGGGATAACCTCGATGAGCAGGTTGCCCAGCTTCATGAAGGCAAAGTCGCGTCCGTTGATGTCGTGACGGGTAGCGATGGTAAAGCCCAGACCCTGGTAGAAGTCGATGGTCTTCTGCACCTCGGCGGTGGGCAGACCGATGTGCTGCAGTCCGTCAGAGTAAGAAGCTACGTTTACGGGGTTTGCGGGGCAGTTCTCGGGAACGAAGGTAACCTTGTTCTTGCAAGCGCCCTGTTTGCATTCTCCCTGTTTGCACTCTCCTTTTTTGCATTCGCCCTTCTTGGGGCAATTTGCAGCCTGGGGGCAGGTTGCGGGGTCGCCGGTGCATCCTTCCTTGGGGCAGTTGGCCTTGTCGGGACAGCATCCTTCTCCCTTTTCGCAGTTTCCTTTCTTACATTCTCCCTTCTTGCATTCTCCTGCTTTCTGGGTACATTCTTTCTGGCATGCGGTGGTTTCCTGGTCGGCAGCCTTCTGCTGGCAGCAGGCCATGGCGGTGAACATTGTCACGGCAAGAATCAAAAGTTTCTTCATAAATTTTCTTTGTGTTAATGGTTATTTAATTGGTTATTCTTCTCTTTCTCCGCCACTTGCGGCGGTTTATTGTTTGCAAATATAGTGAGATTTGGGCAGATTAGGAAATTTAGGAGACAAAAAATGGAAGTAAGGGAAAAAAACTATATCTTTGCACACGAAAGCCGGCAGAATTCCGTTTTTCCGGACATTGCGGCCCTATCAGGCACGCCCTCTACAGCTAAGCGTAAAACACATTATATATAATTATATTATTATGAAGAAGAAACTGTTAGTGATGATTCTCATGCTGCTCCCCTTCATGGTGCAGGGACAGCAGAACGTAACCGTCTCGCCCCTTCCCCAAAAGGCAACCTGGGGAGGAAAGGCATTTAACAAGGCCGAGAAATTCTATCTTGTCGGTGCAGACAGGGCCGACAGCGATGCCGTGGAACTGCTTGCCGCCAAGCTGGACATCCTGGGTGTGAACGACAAGGCGGACGCCAAGAAATTTCCGCAGGCCAAGGCCATTATCCTGGGTGAGGAAGGAGACAAGGCGGTAAAGAAATACAAGAAGCAGATACCGGACCGGGCAGAGGGATATTATCTGCAGATTACTCCGGACCAGATTGTGATAGCCGGTAAGGACGAAGCCGGCACATTCTACGGTGTGCAGAGCCTGCTGCAGATTATGAGCCGGCCCGAGGTGGCGCAGTGCGAGATTACGGACTGGCCCAGCGTTTCGTGCCGCGGCGTGATAGAAGGCTTCTACGGCAACCCCTGGAGCCACAAGGACCGTTTGCGCCAATTTGATTTCTATGGCAAGAACAAGATGAACATCTATGTCTATGGTCCCAAGGACGACCCCTACCACCGTGCCAAGTGGCGCGAGCCCTACCCCGAGAAGGAGGCCGCCCTGCTGCGCGAACTGGTTGAGGCCGCCCACCGCAACAAGGTGCAGTTTGTATGGGCCATCCATCCCGGCGGCGACATCAAGTGGAACAAGACCGACTCTGTGGCCGTGGTGGACAAGCTGGAGAAGATGTATGCGCTGGGCATCCGCACCTTTGCCGTCTTCTTTGACGACATCTGGGGCGAGGGAGCCAAGGGCGACAAGCAGGCCGGACTGCTCAACTACGTTACCGACGAGTTTGTGCGCAAGCACACAGACGTGGAACCCCTTATCATGTGCCCCACCCAGTACAACAAGGCATGGTCAGGCGGCGACTACCTGCCCACGCTGGGCACCAAGATGTATCCCGAGGTGCGCATTATGTGGACCGGCAACAGCGTGGTGGACATGATTGAGAAGAACGACATGGAATGGATTAACGGGCAGATACGGCGCAAGGCCTTCATCTGGCTCAACTATCCCGTGAACGACTACTGCCAGAGCCGTCTGCTCATGGGAAAGACCTACGGAAACGGAAAGGACATCTACGACATGGTAAGCGGCTTCTGCTCCAACCCGATGGAATATGCCGAGGCCAGCAAGGTTAGCCTGTACAGCATTGCCGACTATACGTGGAACATGCCTGCATACGACGCCGAATCCAGCTGGAAGCGTTCGCTCCGCGCCCTTATGCCCACAAGCCCGCTGGCCTTTGCCGCCTTCTGCCAGAACAACATAGACCTGGGCAAGACCGGACACGGACTGCGCCGCGAGGGCGAAAGCCAGCTCTTTGCGGAGAAGAAGGTCAAGCCGGCATTCTACTTCACGACAATGACCACCGCTGCCGACGCGCTGCTGGCCGACAGCGTGAACCAGCCGGAAATGCTGGCCGAGATTGGCCCCTGGGTGGAAAGCATGCGGCTGTTGGGCCAGAGAGGACTGCAGGTGCTGCAGATGGAACACCACCTTAACCAGGCAGACTCCGTTGCCTTTATCGGCGCATACCGCAGACTGCAGGCGATTGAACAGGCACAGAAGGCTATTGTAAGCCGCAACTTTGAAGGCTCCATCGTCAAGGCCAAGCCCGTGGTGAGCGGCGATGTGGTTACTCCCTGGATCAACACCAAGGCAAACGAGCTGGTGAAGGCCTACAGAAAGCAGTATGCATACGGCAGGGAATTCTTCCCGCAGCAGGTTATAGAGGACGGACAGTACTTCATTAAGGCGGGCGGAAAGTTCCTGACCGACGTACAGGCCGCTACGGACCGCACCGGAGACCACCCCGTTTTTGTGGCCGACCGCGACAACATCAACCCCCAGCGCCAGCAGTGGTTCATTGAGCTGGTGCCCTCTACCGGACGCTACAAGATTACCAACGTGCAGGACGGACGCTATGTGAACGAGCGCGGCACGTTCTGGAAGGACAAGAACCTGAACCCCTTTGAGGCGGAATGGCACACCTTTGTCATTGCCAAGACACAGGACGGAAAGTTTACCGTGCAGTGTGGCGGAAATGCCGGAAAGGGATACTGGAACGTGAAGGAGGACCGCATTGAGAACCAGAAGGAGCCTGCCGCATTTGAAATTGTTCCGGCAAACAAGTAAGAATCATACAAACACGATAAAGACAATGAAGAAACAACTATTTTGCGCCCTGGCCGTAGCCATGACCGCCAACGGATGGGCACAGACCAACATCACCCCCGAAGTACTCAAGACACTGGAGGGAAGCTATACCGGCACACCCACAGAGAAAGCGCTGCGCAACGCCATCAGCAGCGTGAGTATCAAGCAGATGGCCGTGAACCTGGACAATACGCACACCAAGGACACCCACTTCAGCGTGGAGGTAAAGAACACCGGCATCAGCGACCAGGAAAGCAGCGGACGATGCTGGCTGTTCACCGGCACCAACGTGCTGCGCCAGCGGGCCATGAAGAAGCTGGGCATCAAGAACTTTTTCTTCAGCCATGTGCATCTGTTCTTCTATGACCAGCTGGAGAAGAGCAACCTCTTCCTGCAGGGCATCATTGACACGCGCAAGAAGGACATTGACGACGAGATGGTGCGCTGGCTCTTCAAGAACCCCCTCTCGGACGGCGGAACCTATACCGGCGTGGCCGACCTGGTGAAGAAGTACGGACTGGTGCCCAAGGACGTGATGGCCGAAACCTTTGTCAGCAACAAGACCAGCGAGTTCTGCGGACACCTGAAGCGCAAGCTGCGCGAATATGGCATACAGCTGCGCGAGAAGAGCCAGGCCGGAGCCGGCGACAAGGAGCTGCAGGCCATGAAGGTGGAACAGCTGAAGACCGTATACCGCCTGCTGGTTATGGCATACGGCGAGCCGCCAAAGGAATTCACATGGGCGCCCATGGAGAACGGAAAGGCCGTGAGCGAGCCCAAGACCTACACTCCGCAGGCCTTCTACCAGGAATTCTGCCAGGAGGGCGAGGACCTTATTGAGGACTATGTAATGCTCATGAACGACCCCAGCCGACCCTACAACCAGGTGTACGAGATTGACTATGACCGCCATGTCTACGACGGACACAACTGGCTCTACGTGAATCTGGACATAGAAGACCTGAAGCCCCTGGCCATAGCCAGCCTTAAGGACAGCACGCAGATGTACTTCAGCTGCGACGTGGGCAAGTTCCTCAACAGCGCCAACGGCATGCTCGACCTCAAGAACTACGACTACGAAAGCCTGCTGGGCACCACCTTCGGCATGAGCAAGAAGCAGCGCATACAGACCTTCGACAGCGGAAGCTCGCACGCCATGACGCTGATGGCCGTAGACCTGGACAAGGACGGAAAGCCCGTCAAATGGAAGGTGGAGAACAGCTGGGGAGCATCGAGCGGCCATCAGGGCTATATGATTATGACCGACGAATGGTTCAACGAGTATATGTTCCGCGTGGTGGTGAACAAGAAGTACTGCACGCCCGAGGTGCTCGAACTGCTCAAGAAGAAGCCCGTACGCCTGCCGGCATGGGATCCCATGTTTGCCGGGGAGGAATAATATTTATACAAACAACGCTTTAAGGAAAAACAATGAAAAAGAACAAATTATACGCGGCCGCTCTGCTTGCCCTTGCCTCTGCATGTACCGAGGCGCCCCAGTTCATCACCTATACCGAAGCCAATGACCCCGTGCCGGTTTCTGAACGCAGCGTCGCTGCCTGGAAGGAAGTAGGGGCGCTGCGGGCGCAATGGGTCTCTGCAGACTCGCTGTATTCGCGCAGCGAGGTGCCGGCCGAGGGCAACACCGGAGTGTGCCGTCTTGAGGGATGGAAGGGCGAGCGCGTTTCAGCCCAAATCCTGTTGTGGACAGGAACTGGAATTGACGGCGTGATGAGCAAGGTAAAGGACTTCAAGGCCGACGGCGCCAGCTTGGATGCCGGCATAGCCTCCACCGGCTTTGTGCGCTATACCCTTGCTGACCAGGGAGGCCCCGACTGCCGTTGCGAGCGCGGACCAAGACACAAGTCTATCCTTGTGCCCGATATGATTGACACCCTGCAGGTGTTCAACATGGATGCGCAGACGGTCCGTCCCGTCTGGCTTACCGTCAGGATTCCCCAGGATGCCCAGCCCGGAGTATATCAGTCTGAGGTGAAAATTGTAGCCGACGGCCAGGAGCTGAACCTGCCGCTGGAACTGGAAGTAATAGACCAGACGCTGCCCGCCTATGACCAGTGGAGCTATCATCTGGACCTGTGGCAGCACCCGTCGGCAGTGGCGCGTATGCACAATCTGGAGATGTGGAGCGACGAGCACTTCGAGGCTATCAAAAGACAGATGAAGCCTCTGGCCGAAGCCGGACAGAAGGTTATCACCACCACGCTGAACCGCGACCCCTGGGGCTCGCAGACCTTTGACGATTATGAGGACATGATCATCTGGACACTGCGCAAGGACGGCACCTGGAGCTTCGACTATACCGTGTTCGACCGCTATGTGGAGGTGATGATGTCGCTCGGCGTGAAGAAGCAGATCAACTGCTACTCCATGCTCCCCTGGAACAACAAGCTGAACTGGTACGAAGAAAAGAGCAACGCCTTCAAGGAGGGTTCCGTTTCGCCCCAGTCTGAACGCTACGAGGAGATGTGGGGGGCATTCCTCCAGGACTTCGTGCGCCACCTGAAGGAAAAGGGATGGCTCGAGATAACCAACATCGCCACCGACGAGCGTACGCCCGAGGATATGGAGGTGGTGGTCAGACTCATCAACACCTATGCGCCCGAGCTGGGATTTGCCATGGCGGACAACCATGCCTCGTACCGCCGTATCCCTAATGTGAGGGACTGCTGCGTGGCCCAGCGCCAGCTCTATCTTACCAAGGAGGAGATTGAAGAACGCCGTGCAAAAGGATACGTCACCACGTTCTATGTCTGCTGCAGCACCTTCTTCCCCAACAGCTTCACCTATTCCCAGCCCTGGGAGTCGGAACTCCTCAGCTGGCACGCCATCTCCAAGGACTACGACGGACAGTTGCGATGGGCCTACAATTCATGGCCTCACCGCCCCGAATACGACTCCAGATTCAGAAGATTCGGTTCCGGCGACACCTATCAGATTGGCTCCTACGGACGTTCCACACTGCGCTTCGAACGCCTGATAGACGGCATAGAGGCTTATGAGAAGGTGAAAATCCTGCGCAAGAAGTATGCCGGCCGCACGGAAGAGATGAAACCCGTAGAAGACATTCTGGCACAAATGGCACGACTGAAGCTTACCGACACCACCTTGCCTTGGCACGACATAATGGACGAAGCGCGCCAAAAGCTTAACGCGGCCTCCAGGGAACTGGCCAAGTAAGCCGGCGGTGTTGAAAACGTATTTTCCAAGCGTGGCACTGTTTCCACGTTTACGCAGAAGGCTCTCCCCGGCGGAGGGCCTTCCGCGTTTTGCGGCGGAGCCGGAATCTGACGCACGGCCCTTTCCTGGTTCGGAAAAATGCAAATTCGATACTACATTTGGTGTTTGCAGGCATGAAAAATAACAATGTGGCAATAAAGATGAATAGAAAAGTGCGGTGCATTGCATCGCACTTTTTAATTATTTCCCACCTTCTGACTTTTGATGGTGGAGAGATTTTCTCGTTAAATCGCTAACGAGTCTCCTCAAGCCAGCGTTCGGCCAGGACGGGCCATATTTTTCCGGCGCCGTCGCCCTGCATGCCGTAGCCGTGGCCGCCGTGGGGCAGATAGTGCATTTCTATAGGTGCGTCATGTTCCTGCATGGCTTTCAGTATGTTGATGCAGCTGGTGCTGCTGTATTTTTTGTCGTCCTGGGTACCGAAGACAAAGAGGGGAGGTGTGTGGGGGCTTACGGCCAGTTCCGGGCTTAATGTCCTACCAGGCCCTTCGTCAAGGTAGGCGGGATAGATGAGCAGGGCAAAGTCGGGGCGTGGTGAAAGTGTGTCTGCGGTGTCTGTGGCTGGATACAGCGTTTCCCTCCAGCGGGTGGCGGCTCCGCAGCAAAGGTGTCCGCCTGCAGAAAAGCCGAGGATGCCTACTTTTTCGGCTCCCATGCTGCGTGCCAGACGGATGGCGCGGAAGATGTCCTGCAACGCGCCTTCCCGCTGGTCGGGAATGCGGTAAGCGAGCACATAGGCGGTGTAGCCCAGCCCGGCCAGCCATTGGGCTATGTCCGCGCCCTCGTGTCGATAGGCCAGCTTCTGGTAGGCTCCTCCCGGGCAGACGATGATGGACTGGTGCAGGTCCTTTTCCGCCTTGGGCAGGAACCGCTCCATCGTGGGGTTGCTGACTTGGATGATGTGCCCGTTCTCCGGATTGATTTCTGCCGGCGATTTGGGCTTGCCGCCTCCCGGAACTTCGTGGGGCCAGATTTCGATTGGGGGTGTCTGATATTGTATTTGCATGGCTGTTGGCTGTTAAAGGTGCATTTGTGCGTGTCGTTTTGAACGCTTTGCAAAGTTACGACGTTCTGATGAATCATACAAATGGTTGATACCCCAAAAAGCAGACCTTTGCACCGCTTGTTGGCCGATTTTCCGTATTTCCACGCTTCTGATGGGTTGAAAAATGCTAATCGGATACTACATTTAGCGTTTGTAGGTATGAAAAATACAAATGTGGTACTACATTGACTATTTATATTATTGTAATATCAAAATGATTTACTATATTTGCAAGGTATAAGCATGTAAAATGATAATGTAGCAACACATTTGCGCTGTGCAAGAGTAAAAATTATGAGAAAGATTGTAAAGTTGAAGGAACCGTTGCTTGACAGGCTCAATTTGGCCGAATATGCAAATCTGCTTGGACGCATCCATGCGCTCACCGTTGAAGAGGGTCCCGAGGCGCTGGGGGTTGAGTCTGAAGCAGTGGAACTTCTTGCCCGCAGCCTGGAGAAGCTGCTGGATGCTGTGGGGCGCAACCTTGCCGCTCCAGAGACGGACGAGCTGGAACGGCTCAGGCTGCGGCGCGTGAGGCTGGGTCAGTCTATCATCAAGGCTGTGCGCGCCGCGCAGGAGTTTCCGCATGAGGAGATTGCCTGCGCCGGGCGGGCGCTCTATCCCGTGCTGAAGCCCTGTGTGGGGTTCTACCGCCTTCCTGCCGCGCAGGTTACTGTTATCATCGAAGCCATGCTCCTCGACCTTGGCAAGGCGGAGAACACCGGCCATGTGAAGACCCTCGGGCTTGATGCTCATGTGGCGGAGCTGGCCGATGTGAACGCGCGCTACAGTTCTCTTGTCGCCAGCCGCACCCAGACGCGCGCCGCCGCCGTTCCCGTTACTGTGCGGAAGTTGCGCGACGAGTCGGACGCGCTCTACCACTACATCACCACGCTGGCCTTCTGCCACAGCGTCTGTCATCCTTCGGAGGCCACCGCCCGCTATATCGGCCGCCTCAACGCCGTCATTGACGAGACTAAAACCGCCTACCGCCAACGCAGGGCCAAGAGCAAGCCCCAATAAGGCGAAAGGTTTGCGGACGGACGAATTTCGGGAAATAATATTCCATTCCCTTTGTCCAATTGGTAAAATGTTCATACTTTTGTGCTGCTTTTGAGTAAAGAATCAAGGATAGGGAAAACCGAGTGAAGATGAAAGTGCTGATTGTAAATACGAGTGCCTCTGGAGGCGGGGCGGCAATAGCGGCGCTGCGCCTGATGGATGCCTTGCGTGCCAATGGGACGGATGCCCGCATGCTGGTGCGCGATTGTGCCGCTCCGCACGAGGGGGTTACGGCCCTTCCCCAATCGCCCGTCTTGCGGCTGAAGTTTATTTGGGAACGGCTGGTCATCTGGATGCACAACCGTCTGAGCCGCCGCATGCTCTGGTATGTGGACATTGCCAATACGGGCACGGACATTACGCGCCATCCCGAGTTCCGCCAGGCCGATGTCATCCATCTGCACTGGATAAACCAGGGCTTCCTGTCGCTGGCCGGTCTGGAGCGCATTCTGCAAAGCGGCAAGCGCATTGTCTGGACCATGCACGACCAGTGGCCCTATACGGGCATCTGCCACCACAGCGCGGACTGCCTGCGTTACCGCGACCACTGCCACCACTGCCCCCAGCTCTGCCACCCCTCGGCCAGAGACCTTTCCTATCAGGTGTTCGCCCGCAAGCTACGCATCATGCGCCAGGCCCGCATCACCTTTGTGGGCTGCAGCCGCTGGATAGCCCGTCTGGCGGAACAGAGCGCCCTCACCCAAGGCCATAGGGTGGAAAGCATCCCCAATGCCGTCCCCCCGGTCTTCAGTCCGATGGACAAGGCAGAAGCCAGACGTGCGCACGGACTGCCCGAGGAAGGGAAGTACATACTTTTCGGCTCGTGCAAGGTGGCCGACCGCCGAAAAGGCGCGGACTATCTGATAGAAGCCTGCAGACGTGCCGAACTCCAGCATGTGAACGTGATAATCGTGGGCGGGCATGCGGAGTGGATGCGTGACAGCTTTTCCCAGCCGGTATATATTATAAATTATGTGCACAGCCCGGAGCGCATGGCGGCCCTGTATGCTGCGGCTGATGTATATGTGACGCCATCGTTGCAGGAGAATCTGCCCAATACCATAGCTGAGGCCATGAGTGTGGGCACGCCTTGTGTGGGGTTTGAGGTGGGAGGCATTCCCGAGATGATTGACCATCGCCAGAACGGCTATGTGGCCCGTTACAAGGATGTGGCCGATTTGGCCCGAGGCGTGGCCTGGGTGCTCGATAACGATTTGCGCCATGCCGCGCGTCAAAAGGCTTCCGCTTCCTACAATCCGGACACCGTGGCCCAACAATATATAAGTTTGTATGAAGAGTAAACCCCTTATAACCATTGCCACTGTCACCTATAACGCAGAGGCCACCTTGGCGCGCACGCTGAAGAGTGTGGCGGCCCAGGACTATCCCCGAGTGGAGCATCTCATCGTCGACGGCCGTTCCAAGGACGGTACCCTTCTGCTGGTACAGCGCTATGTGGAACAGAACACCAATGAGGAGATTCCCCACAATATCCGCCTGATCTGCGAACATGACAACGGGCTTTATGATGCCATGAACAAGGCCATCCAGTTGGCCACGGGCGACTATATCGTGTTCTTGAATGCGGGCGACAAGCTGAAAACCCCTCAGACACTCACCCGTCTGGTGGAAAGCATGGAATGGATAAAGGGAGACCGTGCAAACCCAGCCATTGTATATGGCGAGACCGATCTTGTGGATGATGAGGGACGTTTTATCAGACACCGCAGGCTCTCCGCCCCCGAAAAGCTCACCTGGCGCAGTTTCTTAAGCGGAATGCTGGTGTGCCACCAGTCCTTTTATGTCCGTACAGATTTGGCCCGCACCGAGCCGTATAATCTGAAATACCGTTTTTCGGCAGATTACGACTGGTGTATCCGGCTGATGAAAATGGCCGAAAGGCGCAGGCTTCCCATCGTAAACTCCCGTCTGGTGCTTACGGACTATCTGAACGAGGGACTTACAACCCGCAACCACCGCAAGTCTCTCCTTGAAAGGTTGCGTCTGATGGCGCACCACTACGGATGGCCGGCCGCCGTGGCACAGCATCTGTGGTTCCTCCTGCGTGCGGTGATAAAGCGGTAGCTGAAACAATTTACAGGAAACAGACAAGAGCCGTGGGCTTGCAACGCATCATCGCAAGCCCACGGCTCTTGTCTTTCTGCATCTGGCGTGCAGGGATTATTCCTCTTTCTTCGTACGCTTGTATAAGGGCATCACGGCAAGCGCCAGCAGAATCAGCGCCAGTACGCCCAGAGCGGCATAGGCTATGGCCTCGGTAGTGTGGATGCTCTTGGGGTCGAAGCGGAACACAATGGTGTGCTTGCCCGGCTCCAGACGGATGGCGCGCAGAACGTAGTTCACTCTTCCTATTTCTGTCTCCTTGCCGTCCACCAGACAGGTCCATTCGGGGTAGTATATCTCGCTGAACACGGCAATTCCGCCTTTTTCCGAATCCGCCTCATAGGCCAGTTCGTTGGCCGCATACTGTGTGAGCCTGATGCTGCCCTTGCTTTCGGGAACGGCCTGGCCCAGTATGGCTTCAAACTTCTTGTCGGCCACGGCGCAGTGCTTGGTGTCCATTCCGTGCAGAGCCTTTATTTCCGCATCGGCATCGGCCACGTATTCGATGTTGTCCACCATCCAGGCATTTCCGTTAGCGCCGGGGTTGAGCACGGGAATGCGGGCGTTCTCCTTTCCGGCCAGAATCATGTATTTCATGTTCAGCATGTTCAGCACGGGGGTGATGGTGTCTGTGCTGACGCTGTCCAGAGAGAACTGGTTGGTGATGGCCGTCACCTGTGCCTTGCGCATTTCGCCCTGCAGGTGTTCCTCGATAAGCTCCTGGTAGCGGCGCAGTTTGGCGGCGTGGTAGCCTCCGATGCTCTTGTGGTGGTACGATGTGGTGTTGTCGTTGAAGGTGCTCACGGTCAGGTTCAGCACGCGGTGGTAGGCGTCCTTGTCCTGCAGAATCAGCTCGTCAGCTGGGGTGGTGGGGAAATTCTGCGCCTGCGGACGGGGCTGTACAAACATGCCGTCGTTCAGATAGCGCTTGTTCACGCCCCACATGTCGGCCAGGCAGAGGACGATGAGGCAGGCCACCATGGGCACGGTCTTTATTTTTCCCCAGCGGTAAACCAGCAGTACCAGTGTGCCGGCTCCTATGATGATGAAGCTGCGCAAGGCGTCTGACGTGAACATGGCACGGCGCATCTCGCTCATGTTGGCGATGATTCCGTTCATCATCTCCTGCGGGATGTAGCCGGCCTCCACGTACTGCTTCATGTAATGGAGGTCCATCGTGGACATATACTGTCCGAAGAATGTGTCGGGCATAAGCCAGAAGAGGAAGGCTATGCCGCCGGTCAGCGCAAAGCTGAGGGTGAGATAGTGGATGCGCGGCATGTTTCCGTCCTTTCCGCTCAGGCAGTCCGGCTCGTCCGCCAGGCGCTTAAGTGCCAGCATGGCCAGCATGGGGATGGTGAATTCGGCTATTACCAGAATGGAAGCTACGGTACGGAATTTGTCGTACATGGGCACATAGTCCAGGAAGAAGTCGGTGAATCCCATGAAGTTCTTTCCCCATGAAAGCAGGATGCTCAGGATGGTGGCGGCCAGCAGACACCATTTCATGGGGCCCTTTACTATGAACAGTCCCAGGCAGAAGAGCGTAAGCACAAATGCGCCCACGTAAACGGGGCCGCTGGTTCCGGGCTGTTCTCCCCAGTATTGTGTGAAGGCCTGGTAGATGGGGGCATACATGCTGTTGGCCTTCTCCATGGCGGTCTTGCTCTGTGACAGGGGCTGGCTGGCGCCTCCCTTTGTGTTGGGCACGAGCAGCGTCCATGTCTCGCCTATTCCGTAGCTCCATGCAGTGATGTAGCTGCGTTCCAGTCCGCTGTTGGTCTGGTCCTTGGGGTCCTTGGTCTTTTGGGTAAGCTCGCTCTTTCCGCGCATGCTTTCCTTGCTGTATTGCCATGTGTGGTACAGGTTGCTCAGGTTTATGCAGATACCCAGTATGCCGCCGATGGCAAAGCAAAGGCTTCCGCGCCACCACTGCTTCAGGGTCTTCTTCTTCAGCGCGTCAATGAAATAGGCCAGCACCATAAGTCCCATTACAAAGAGGAAGTAATAGGTCATCTGGACGTGGTTGCTCAGGATTTGCAGAGCGGTGAAGATGCCCGTAAGCGAGATGCCCCACAAGTGACGGCCCTTATAACAGAGTGCCATTCCGGCAATGGTGGGCGGAATGAAGCTCAGGGTGAGCAGTTTCCAGATATGTCCGGCTGCAATGATGATGAAATAGTAGCTGCTGAAGGCCCAGAGTATGGCGCCCAGCGCGGCCATCCACACACGGAAGTCGAAGGCGCGCAGCATGATGTAGAAGCCCAGCAGCATCATGAATACATAGGCGGCCACTTCCGGCAGCCCCAGCTGGTAGATGCTTTCAATGTAGCTCAGGGTGCGGGTGCTGGGGTAGGAGGGGCTCATCTGGTAGGTGGGCATTCCGCAGAAGAGCGTATTGGTCCATCGTGTGCGCTCGCCGTTGTGCTCCTTGCGGTACTGTTCCATCTCCACGTTTGAGCCGATGGCCGCACTGTGGTCATGCCCCGTTAGCACCAGTCCGTCCCGAATGGGGGAAAGGAAATACAATACGCTGACGGCCACGAAGAACAGCACGGCCAACGCATCGGGGATAAGTTTCTTTATATTCATATTCATAATTAATAGCGTGAAGTTTGTCTTTAAACTTAAACGAAAAAAGAAAGCTGCAAACCCGTGATGGGAATGCAGCTTTATTCTCTTCTCAGCGGGTCGAGCGAAGATTACTTGCGCAGGCCCAAAGCCTTGATGATGGCACGGTAGCGGTTGATGTCGCGGGCCTTCAGGTAGTTCAGAAGGCTGCGGCGCTTACCTACCAGACCGGTCAGCGCACGCTCGGTGCTGTGGTCCTTGCGGTTTTGCTTCATGTGCTCGGTCAGGTGAGCAATGCGGTAAGTGAACAATGCAATCTGGCTTTCTGCGCTGCCTGTGTCGGCTGCACCCTGTCCGTACTGTGTGAAAATCTCTTGCTTTTTAGCTGAATCTAAATACATAACTTGATTTTAAATATGAATTAAACTTGTTTGTCCGTGCAGCTTGCCCGAAAGCTCTTTTCTGGTACTGCTCCGGAAATGCGGGTGCAAAGTTATAAAAAAATATTGAGTATCCTACGAAGGGTTTGTCTTTTTTTTGTCGTTATGGCATTTTTTTGTAATTTTGCACACGAAACAGACCGTCTGTTTTACATGTTTTATATATCAAGACAATAGTATGCAGAATATCAGAAATGTAGCCATCATAGCCCATGTGGACCATGGAAAGACCACTCTGGTGGACAAAATGCTGCTGGCCGGAAACCTCTTCCGCGAGAACCAGCAGACAGGCGAATTGATGCTGGACAATAACGAACTGGAGCGCGAACGCGGAATAACCATTCTTTCCAAGAACGTCTCCATTAACTATAAGGATGCTAAGATAAACATTATCGACACCCCGGGCCACAGCGACTTTGGAGGCGAGGTGGAGCGTGTGCTCAACATGGCCGACGGCTGTCTGCTCTTGGTGGATGCCTTCGAAGGTCCCATGCCGCAGACCCGCTTTGTGCTGCAAAAGGCGCTGGAGATGGGACTGAAGCCAGTGGTGGTGGTAAATAAGGTGGACAAGCCCAACTGCCGCCCCGAAGAGGTGTACGAGATGGTCTTCGACCTGATGTGCGACCTGAATGCCACTGAAGAGCAGCTGGATTTCCCCGTCATTTACGGATCGGCAAAGAACGGCTGGATGAGCGCCGACTGGAGCGAGCCTTCAGGCGACCTTACCTTTCTGCTGGATTCCATTCTGGAGCATATCCCGGCTCCCAGGCAGCTGGAGGGTACTCCCCAAATGCTTATCACATCGCTGGACTACAGCAACTACACCGGCCGTATTGCCGTTGGCCGAGTGCATCGCGGCACATTGCGCGAGGGCATGAACGTAACCATCATTCACCGGAACGGCAAGGCCGAGAAAACCAAGATAAAGGAACTGCATACTTTCACCGGAATGGGACGCCAGAAGACTGCCGAGGTTGGCAGCGGAGACATCTGCGCCATAGTGGGTCTGGACAACTTTGAAATAGGCGACACCATCTGCGATTACGAGAATCCCGAGGCATTGCCCCCCATCAGCATAGACGAACCCACCATGAGTATGCTCTTTACCATCAATGACTCTCCTTTCTTTGGCAAGGAAGGCAAGTTCTGCACCAGCCGCCACATCAACGACCGTTTGCAGAAGGAGCTGGAGAAGAATCTTGCCCTGCGTGTGGAGTTCGCAGAAGGGTATACAGACCGTTGGATTGTCAGCGGCCGTGGCGTGCTCCATCTGAGCGTGCTCATAGAGACTATGCGCCGCGAGGGCTACGAGCTGCAGGTGGGCCAGCCCCAGGTAATATATAAGGTAATAGACGGCGTGCGCTGCGAGCCCATAGAGGAAATGACCATCAACGTGCCGGAGGAGTTCTCCAGCAAGATGATTGATATGGTAACGCGCCGAAAGGGCGAGATGGTAAGCATGGAAACCCAGGGCGAGCGCGTGAACATCGAGTTCAATATCCCCAGCCGCGGAATCATCGGTCTGCGCACCAATATGCTCACCGCTTCGCAGGGCGAGGCCATCATTGCCCACCGCTTCAAGGAGTACCAGCCCTTCAAGGGCGAAATTCTGCGCCGCACAAACGGATCCATGATTTCCATGGAGGCCGGTACGGCGTTTGCCTACAGCATCAATAACCTGCAGGACCGCGGAAAGTTCTTCATAGACCCCCAGGAACAGGTCTATGCCGGACAGGTGGTGGGCGAACACGTTCATGACAACGACTTGGTGGTGAACGTAACCAAGTCCAAACAGCTTACCAACATGCGCGCAAGCGGTTCCGACGAGAAGGCCCGCATCATTCCGGCCACGGTTTTCAGTCTGGAAGAGGCGCTTGAGTATATCAAGGAAGACGAATACGTGGAGGTTACGCCCAAGAGTATGCGAATGCGCAAGGTTATCCTTGACCATCTGGAACGCAAGCGCGCCAACCGCCAGCCCGAAGCGTAGGAAAAACCAAAACATACTAATTCATGGTAAAACAGAAACTTATTACCCTTTTTCTGGGAATGGGCATGGCAGGGACAGCCATGCCCCAGACGTATCAGGACATTTACCCGGACACTTGGGTGGCAACGGACGGAGTGGGGCGCACCATGCCCACAGCCGAAGATTCGCCCCTGAAGACTGACAAGGAACGCACGGTGGGAATCTTCTACGTAACCTGGCACACGCAGGGTCTGCATGACGGAAAGGAATACCGTGCCGATGTGAGCCGCGTTCTGGCCCAGGACCCCTATGCCAGCCGCAACAACGACAGTCCGGCATGGACCAAGTCTTCCTATCACTGGGGCGAACCCGAATGGGGATACTTCCTTAGCCAGGACGAGTATGTCATACGCAAGGACATGTCCATGCTTACCGATGCCGGAGTGGACATGATTATCTTTGACGTAACCAATGCCGTGCTGTACTGGGACGAGTGGGATGTTACCCTGCGTACCATGGCGCAGATGAAGAAGGAGGGCAACAAGGTGCCCAAGTTCTGCTTCTGGGCCTTCAACGGAAACGTAATCACGGTGGTGCACCAGCTTTACGACAAGTTCTACAAGAATCCCCGGTATCAGGACCTCTGGTTCTATTGGGACGGCAAGCCCCTGCTGCTCTATAACGCCACCCCCAGCGTAGACGCCAATGTGGGCGGAGGCGAGAAGAACCTGGCCGATTATTCTGACGAGGTTAAGCAGTTCTTTACCCTGCGCAATATGTGGTGGGGCTATTACGAATGGGCCGGCAAACGCTATGTGGGCACGGAGGGCAACTGGTCATTCGGCCTGCAGCTTAACGACAAGAAGGTGGCCCAGATGAAGCCCGAACAGCTGGCCGCAACATGGAAGGGACGCTACGAACAGATGTCCGTTACCCCCGCCCAGCACCCCATTACCAACGTGGGAAAGAGCTGGTCGCGCAAGGGCGGACAGCCCAAGCTGGACATCTGCGACATGCCCGTCAAGGCAAAGGTGCCCTTCCTCGGCAACAAGGAATGCCTTGATCCCGTGCGCTACGGCATCTACTTCCAGGAACGCTGGGACGAGGCGTTGGGCGTAGACCCCGACTTCATCTATCTGAACGACTGGAACGAGTGGACGGCAGGCAAATACAAGAGCGGACTGGACCCCGGCGGCCATGCTCCCGGCCCCGACGGATTCCTGGAACGCAAGAACCCCTTCTATTTTGTAGACCAGTACAATGCCGAGTACAACCGCACCATAGCTCCCATGAAGGGCGGCTATACGGACAATTATTACATGCAGATGGTGCAGAACATCCGCCGCTACAAGGGCGTGCGCCCCATTCCCGTAAACAAGGGAACGGCCGCTATCTCCATTGACGGCAACATGGCGGACTGGCAGCAGGTTGAGGTGGAATACCGCGACACAAAGGGCGATATCGCACATCGCGACCATCCCGGCTATGGCAACCTGCACTATACGGACAAGAGCGGCCGCAACGACATTGTGCTGAGCAAGGTGGCGTGCGACGGAAGCAACCTCTGCTTCTATGCCGAGACCGCTGCAGACCTTACCCCTGAAACGGACAAGAACTGGATGCTGCTCTTCATTGATGCCGACCAGAATGTGCAGACGGGATGGAGCGGGTACGACTATATGGTGTCCCAGCAGATGCTCTGCCGTTACGATAAGGACATTGACGGATGGACCGAGGTGTGTCCCGTTCAGATGGCCAAGAGCGGAAACGCCCTGGAAATGTCTTTGTCAAGAAGCAGCCTGGGGCTGAAGGGCGGCAAGATGAGCTTCGACTTCAAATGGGCAGACAATCCCGCCAGCCTGGACGATGTAATTTCCCTCTGCACCCATGGCGACACAGCTCCCAACCGCCGTTTCAACTTCCGTTATATCTGGAAAAAATAATCATATCAAAGAAAAAATATGGAACCCAATTTCCCTGCAGATTTTACTTGGCAGCACCAGATGCCCGCGCAGTTGCGCTTCTCTGATGTTGATCCCTTTGGCCATGTCAACAATGCGGTCTATTTCTCCTTGTTCGACATGTGCAAGACAAAATACTTCCTGGACGTCATTGGCGATGATGTGTTCAAGCAGATGGGCATCGTAGTGGCCAACGTAAGTGCCAACTTCCTGGCTCCCATCTTTTATCCCGACGAGATTGTCATCCAGACCTCCATCACCCGTCTGGGCAACAAGAGCTTCACCCTGTGCCAGCGTGCCCTGAACATCCGCACCCAGTCAATCAAGTGCGAGTGCCGAACCATCATGGTAGCTTTTGACTATCAGAAGAACGAGTCCATCCGTATGCCGCAGGCCATACGCGAGAAGATTGCCGCCTTCGAGAAGAATCCGGCCCTGCTGGAATCTGCAAAGTAGCAGATTGGCTACATTATAATTATATAGGCGTGGGAGGAATGATGTCAGTTCATTTCTCCCACGCTTCTTGAATAACCGAACCGCTTTCATGAACGTCGAAAATGCCGATTGGGGGTCTAAAATGGATTTCCGACACTCCGAAAATGCCGATTGGGGGTCTAAAATGGATTTCCGACACTCCGAAAATGCCGATTGGGGGTCTAAAATGGATTTCCGACGCTCCGAAAATGCCGATTGGTGGTCTAAAATGGATTTCCGACACTCCGGAAATGCCGATCAGGGGTCTAAAATGGATTTCCGACACTCTGAAAATGCCGATCAGGGGTCTAAAATGGATTTCCGACACTCCGGAAATGCCGATTGGTGGTCTAAAATGGATTTCCGACACTCCGGAAATACGAATTGGTGGCCTAAAACCCCTTTACAAAGAGCGGGAGGAATGACCCTGCAGTCTTCCTCCCGCTGTCAGTGTCGGGCCGAAACGGTTTTACACTAATCACATCTCTTCATGTTTTGTTTCAGGCTTGGCACATTTTATATGGTATTACATAAATCGCAAACCCGGTATAAAGTTAATGAATATAAGCAGAGCACAGATGAAGTTAATCAACATTACCACCAGCAGAATCCACATAATGACACGGAAAATTTTGTGTGATAGTTTGTCCTTCGTGGGGGCTGTTTGCGAGTCTGTTAATACCTGTTCGCTTAGGTTTGTACCGTTTACCTCAAGTCCCTTCATGCGCAGACGGTCTTCTGGAGTGATTGCCTGCGGCACAAGAATCCACATGACCACATAAATGAAGGGGATGATTCCTTGAGACAAGAAGGCGAGCACCAGTGTGATTATACGACATAGCAAGGGGTCTTGTCCGCCGAAGTAATGTGCCAGTCCGGAACATACTCCTCCGAGAATCTTGTCTTGCCTGTCACGGTAGAGATGACGTTTTTCTTTTTCCCGGGTTGGAGTGTTGGTCTTGCCTGGCTCCTCTGGCCCGTGACTGTAGTTTGTGTCGTCAATTTCCGAGGGATTGCCAATCTGCTTGATAATGGTCTTGACGGTTTCTATGTCTACGGCCTGTTGGCCGTTCTCTTTTCGTTCCCAAAGCAGTTCTGACACGCGGTTCTTGATGTCTTCGGCTATTTCATCGCCTCCTTCCTGGCGCAAGAAATAGCTTTCCATGCTGTCCAGATAGGATTTCAGAATCTGATATGCGTCTTCATCGATGGCATAAAGCTGTCCGGACAAATTGATGTTGATGTTCTTCTTCATGACTCAATTTTTTTTCTGAATAATATATGGCTTGTACAGCTTACGGTTACAAGTGTTGGAAATTGTAAGTGGTTATGCCGAAGCACCAGATGCAGAACACAAGGGCCAGAATCCAGATGAGCGTAAGCGCCACTTTTGCGCCAAAGGACATGTTATTGTCCGGATTCTTTCTGATCAGCCGTATGAATGCGTAGATGGGGATTACGGTGGCCACCAGTCCGGAAATCAGGAATCCCCAAGCGGAAAAGCTGCTTTGTTGCAGCAGTTCTACGAGCCACAGATGGTCTGTGCCCAGGAAGGGCGAGGTGTTGGGGATGTGCTGGTAGGTGTCGATGGTAATGCTTGAACCCAATTGGGAGAATATGGTGGCGGCGACGATTATGCAGAACAGAAACGAGCCGGCCACAAGGAGCAGGGGCACCACGATGAGGCCAATCAGAATGATCATGATGACCCACAGAATGGCACGGATGATTTGGCCGGCCTCGTTGCGCCGGGGCAGTTTCTCCTCGTTGTTGTCCTCTATGATCTGTTCGCTCAGGTTGGTGCTGTTCACCTCCATTCCCTTCATGCGCAGTTTCTCTTCCGGAGTACGGGCCACGGGAGCCACAATCCAGATGAGCAGATACAGGATGAGGGTGATGCCGAGCGAGCAGATGGCAAGGGCGCACACTGCCACTCGCCACAGCAGGGGATCCTGTCCGCCGAAGTACTGTGCCAGTCCGGAGCAGACTCCGCCCAGAATCTTGTCGTTCTCGTCGCGGTAGAAACGGCGGCTGCTGATGTGGCTTTTCACCCTTCCCATGGCCGACTTGGTGGCCTTTCCGGCGGCGTATGCGCCTTTTCTGAAGGTTTCGCCCAGAGAGTCCTCGCCCTCGGCATTGTTGTCGGCGTATTCCTGTCCGCTCTCCATGTCGTCAATTTCCGAGGGGTTGCCAATCTGCTTGATGATGGCCTTTACGGTGTTCAGGTCTACGGCTTCTGATCCGGCTTCGCGGCGTTCCCAGAGCAGCTCCGCCACCCGGTGTTCAATATCGTCGGCAATTTCCTCGCCGCCCTCTTGGCGCGAGAAGTAGCTTTTCATGCTGTCCAGATAGCACTCCAGCATTTGGTATGCGTCTTCGTCAATGGCATAAAGCTGTCCGAAGAGGTTGATGGTGATATTCTTTTTCATACGTCTTTTTAATGTGATTTCTGTTTAAGGGTTAACGGATTGTTCTGGCTCGCCAAGCAGTTGCACGGTGCGGCTCAGTTCGTTCCAGATGATGTTGAGCTGTGCCAGGGCTTCTTCGCCGTCGGCCGTCAGGGAATAATACTTGCGCGGCGGACCTTGCGTGCTTTCCTGCCACTGGTAGTCCAGCAGCCCGTCTTTCTTCAGGCGCGTCAGCAGCGGGTAAAGGGTGCCTTCCACCACAATCATGTCCGCCTCGTGAAACTGTCGTATGATTTCGTTGGCATACGCGGGCTTGCGGTGGATGAGCAGCAGAATGCAGTATTCCAGCATGCCCTTCCGCATTTGCGATTTGGTGTTGTCTATGTTCATGTCTGTAACTGTTTTGTTGTCTCTGGCTGCAAAGGTAGGTAAAAGGTAAGTACTATGCAATACAAAATACTGTGCAATGGAAATATTTAACAAACATTAACACAAAATACATTTTATCCGTTAAATTTCCTTATTCTAAAGGGGAAAGCCGTACTAATCCTTTGTCGCACAGCCTTTTTTTGCTACTTTTGTCGCAGAATTGTACAATCAGAGTATGCTTTCAGACAAAAGCTGGTAAGGAAATAAAATTAGACATAAGAACAAAAGGACAGATTTTTTAGATAGGACAGTAGAGAAAACAGGTTTATGGATTTGGAGGAATTGATAAAAAAAGTCATACAATGTGTTTATAATGTACGTTTGCAGTTATCGGCGGGATTTCTTGAAACAGTATATCAGAAAGCATTATTGATTGAACTAAAGAAGAATAACATTCTTGCAGAAGCGGAAATTCCCATAGAGGTTTATTATGATGATAGCGTAGTAGGGGAATACAGAGCGGATATAATTGTAGAAAAGAGAATAATTATAGAGATAAAAGCAATTCAACATTTATTGCCAGTTCATGAGGCTCAATTAGTGAATTATTTAACCGCAACCAAAATAGATTGTGGCCTATTGATTAACTTTGGAGGAGAACGATTGGAAATAAAAAGGAAATACAGAACATATAAGAAAACTTTAGAGAAGTAAAAATATGTATTTTTGTTCTTCTGTCTAAAAAAACATTCAGCGAGTAGAAAATATGTTCTTATGTTCTTCTGTCTAATTAAAAACATTCAGCGAGTAGAAACATGTTCTTATGTTCTTCTGTCTAAAAACAAAATGACAGTTCTTCTGTCTAATTAAAAACATTCAGCGAGTAAAAACATGTACTTATGTTCTTCTGTCTAAAATAAAAAAAGAAGTTCTTCTGTCTAAAATATAAAATATGTCGGAAATGGAAACACCTATATTAAACGAACACAACAAGGCGGAATACCCACCCATGCACACTGCCGAACATATACTGAACCAGACGATGGTGAGGATGTTCGGATGCCCCCGCTCCAACAACGCACACATAGAACGAAAGAAGAGCAAGATAAACTATGTTCTGGCCGAACAGCCCACGGCGGAACAGATAGAGGAGATAGAACGCAGGGTAAATGAGGTGATAGACGCTCATCTGCCCGTATCTTACGAATTTGTCTCCCGCAACGAAGTGCCGGCCGAGGTAAGCCTGGACCGCCTGCCCGATGAGGCCTCCGCCACGCTGCGGCTGGTGCGTGTGGGCGATTATGATGTGTGTGCCTGTATCGGCACACATGTGGAAAACACTTCGGAGATAGGCCGTTTCCACATCAACAGCACCAGTTGGAAGGAAGGCCAGTTCCGCATTGTATTCAAGTTGGTCTAACCTCCGCAACAGCCCTTTGCCATGCTTCCGCTGCTTATTCTTTTCATGCTGAATGATTCTGTTCCACAGGCTCCGCGCGACACGCTTGTGGCTGATTCCGTGCGCACGGACACACTGAAGGAGGTGGTTGTGGAGGGCGGCGAACGCCAGGTTTCCAAGGCTATCGGCCGCAGTATAGAGGCGTGGAAAAAGAGTCAGCCCCGCGTAAAATCGTTTGGCGATGTGCTGGAAAAATGGTCTCCGGGACTGAATGACAAGATTACCCATCCCTTTGCCTTCAAACAGCGCAAGATGGAACGCAAACGCAAGCGCACCAAGAAGATACTGGAACACTATGACCGCGTGAAGACCTTCGACGAACTGCTTCGCGAGTCCATCAGGGAACAGGAGGAAAGAGAGCGCAAAAACGGCGAAACGCCGGAAAACGGAAAATAACCCTCCAGTCATAGTAAACCCCTTTTTTACAAGGCGGAAAAGCCGCAAAAGATGATTTAAATCAAGAAAACGGCCATAAAAACATATTTTGGGTGTAAATAATTTGCACATACCCGCAAAACCCCTACCTTTGCATCGTGTTTTTCATGGTATTAGATTTTAAGGTTAATTGAAAAGATTGGTTGTCGGGATGACAACCTTCTTTTTTTGTATATAGCCAAAAACGTCATAACTTTGCAGTATGAAGATAGTGCTTATAGTTTTAGGTAGCATTGCATTGGTGCTTGGCGTTTTGGGCATCTTCATGCCGCTGTTGCCCACAACCCCTTTTCTTTTGCTTGCCGCCGCCTTGTATTTCCGCGGGTCGCCCCGGTTATACGAGTGGTTGCTTAACCAGAAAAGATTGGGACCGTATATACGCAACTTCCGTGAACATAAAGCTATTCCGCTCCGTGTGAAGATTATCTCCGTTACAATGGTGTGGCTGACTTTGTTGTACTGTGCATATATCACTCACGAACGCCTGTGGCTCAGCATCATGATGATTGTGACTGCTACGGGCATTACATGGCATATTCTGTCATATAAGACGCTGAGATGACAGAACGCCCAGCTTTATCTCTCTGCCCAATCGCCCCGGTCAAGATTGCGGTAGCCTACGGCTTCGGCTATATGGTGGCTTTGGATATGCTCACAGGCTTCCAGGTCGGCAATGGTACGGGCAACCTTTAGGATGCGGCTGTAGGCACGGGCGGAGAGCTGAAGGCGCTCCATGGCTGTGCGGAGCAGACTTTGTGATTCGGGCGAAAGGACACAATAGGTCTGCAGATGTTTTTCGTTCATTTGGGCATTGCAGTGTACGCCCTTTACATTGATGAACCGCTGTTCCTGGATTTTGCGGGCCTTGATTACACGTTCACGGATTACCGCACTGGTTTCGCCCGGTGCGGCCTGGGAGATTTCTTCAAAGTCGAGAGGCATGATTTCGCACTGAAGGTCAATGCGGTCCATCAGCGGTCCGCTTATCTTGTTGAGGTAGCGCTGAATCTGCCCCGGGCTGCATACACATGCCTTTTTGGGGTGATTGTAATATCCGCACGGACAGGGGTTCATACTGGCAATGAACATAAAGGAACAGGGGTAGCTTATGCTGTATTTGGCGCGGTTGATGTTGATGGTTCTGTCTTCGAGGGGTTGGCGGAGAACTTCTAGAACGGAGCGCTGGAATTCGGGAAGCTCGTCCAGAAAAAGTACGCCGTTATGTGCCAGACTGATTTCGCCAGGTTGCGGATTCTGCCCTCCGCCAACAAGGGCTACCGGCGAAATGGTGTGGTGCGGACTGCGGAATGGGCGTTGGGCAATGAGTGAGCATTGTGAGGGCAGGCGTCCGGCTACGGAATGTATCTGTGTGGTTTCCAGACTCTCCTGTAACGAAAGGGGAGGGAGAATGCCGGGCAGACGCTTCGCCATCATGCTTTTCCCACTTCCTGGCGGGCCTATCATAATGAGATTATGACCACCTGCGGCTGCCACTTCCATGGCTCTTTTGACTTGTTGCTGTCCTTTCACGTCGGCAAAATCGGCCTCGAAGTCTGTTTGGTGGGCATAGAACTCTGCCCGTGTGTCTACAAACTCCGGTTCCAGCGGATGTATGCCGTTGAGGTGGGCGAGAACCTGGTTCATGTGACGTACGCCATAGACCTTCAGCTTGTTTACTACGGCCGCCTCGCGCACGTTCTCTTCTGGTACGATAAGGCCTTCGTAGCCTAATTCGCGGGCCTTGATGGCAATGGGAAGCGCGCCGCGAACGGGCAGTATGGAACCGTCGAGACTGAGTTCACCCAGCATCATATAGCGGTGGAACTGGTCGGACTTGACCAAATCCTTTGTGGCAAGGATTCCGACGGCCATGGGAAGGTCATAGGCCGAGCCTTCCTTGCGAATGTCGGCAGGCGCAAGGTTGATGGTTATTTGTTGTGTGGGAAATTCGTAACCGCTGTTCTGGATGGCTGCCATGATGCGTTCATGGCTTTCGCGGACAGCGTTGTCGGGCAGGCCAACCAGGGCGAAACGGGTGCCTCTGGCCGAATTTACCTCAATGGTAACAGGGGTGGCCTGCATGCCTTCAACGGCTGCGCTATTCAGTTTTACTAACATACTCCTTTGTGTGCGGTTCTATGTCTTTTGACCAATTGGTTCCGGAGGCAAGTATTTTACGGTCTTTGTCCATCAGAATAAAGAAGGGAAGTTCGCGGATTCCCCATTGCTGTACAAGCGGACTGTTCCAGCATTTGAAATCGCAGATGCTGGGATAGTCTATGGAATCTCTTCGTTCTACCGCTTTCAGCTCTGTATCTTCGACGTCAAGGGAGTAGCTGATGGCCTGTATCTTGTTTTCGCTTTCGCGCATCAGTCTGCTGGCCCTGTACAACCCCGACTGTGAGCCGCTGCGCCAAGTGGCCCAAAAGACAAGCAAAAGGGGCTTGTCCTTGTATGAGGTGTCCGAAACTGTTCTGCTTTCAATAGTTCTGATTATAGTCTTTTTCTTCTTGTGTTTTTTTAATTCCACCTTACGGGTTGTCAGGCTGAATTCCGGTATGCGCGATCCGGTCTTGATGGTGTTTTTGCGTCTGACATCGTTGGAAAGGTTGGAAAGGAAAACATCGCTGGGATTGGCACGGCACAGACTGTCGTACAGCTCGTGCATCATCTGCTGGTCTGTACCCTCCGGTTGTATGAAATATTTGTTCAGGAGGAACCTGCTCATTTGCATGGTGGGATACTGCAGGATGTAATCTCTTGTCAGGGAGTCCAGTTTCTTGCCCGACAGGTTTTGGCTTTCTCTTCTGTATTTTGTGTAGGTCTCGTTCTCGTCTGTGCCGCTTACCTTTACTTCGTTAAGGCTCCGGGCGTCGCCCTTTACCTTGACCACTTTTCCTGACTCTCCAAAGATTACAAGTTCGGAAAAGTTGGGATATAAGATATGATAGGTGGCTTTTTCCTGAAGGGGAACCGTGTAGTCGAATTTTCCTTCGCGGAGGCGAAGCGTATCCAACCGGTCTAATCCTCCGTCCGGACTGTAAATATAGAACTCACCCTGCTCGAGGTGGTCGAAATCGCCGCAGAGACGAAATTGTCCTGCAGAACCTCCACAACCGAGCAGGGTGAGTAGGGGAATAATGAAAAGGGTAAGTTTCTTCACTTACTTCACAATATCCTTAATGGTGCTGGCATACTTGGCAAACTCCAGATCCTTGGCAGCGCGGGCAGCCAAAGTGGCATCCTGCTGGATGGCGTTCTTCAAGTTGCTTGCCAGAGCGCCGGTGTCACCGGTGCGGGCAGCCAAAACAGCCTTCAGATAGCTGGTGATGGCATCGGCATTCTTAATGCTGTTCAAAGTGCTCTTGGCGCTGTTGTAATCCTTGGCCAAAATCTGGGCCAGGGCTGCAGCATTGCTCTTGGCACCCTTCATGTTGTTGGCAGCCTGAGTGTAATTACCCTTTGCTACGTTGAGCGCACCCATTACTTCATTGAATGTGTTAGCACCAGAACCGGCAGCCAGGTATGTTTCGGCAGCCTTAACGTCGCCGCTCTTCAAAGCCAACAGACCCAAGTTGGTGTTAACCTCGCTTGCGCTCTTGTTGATGCTCTGAGCCTTTTGCAGATACTTCTTGGCTGTTTCTGCATCACCTTCTTCAATGGCCATCTGTGCCAGGTTGTTCAGGGCACGATAGTCGCTGGGATACTGCTTAACCAAAGTGTTGTACCAGTCTTTCTTGGTGGCCTTGTCAGCAACCAGCTTGTTGGCACCGTAAACCAGTTCTTCTACGCTGAGCTTGGCAGGATTGTCCTTGTACTGAGCCAGAATCTGCTCGTCGCTGCGGCCGATAACATCGTAGTTGACAATAAGACGGGCACGACGCAACTCGGGAAGGATACCGTCCTTGATGTCGGTGTAAACTTCGCTCATGTTGCTGATCTGCTGCTCACGCTCTTCGGGATCCTGATACATTGAGAGTACACGCAGGATAACATCCTTGTCCTGCAGATTGCTCTGAGAAACCAGCTGCTGGAAGCCTTCCCAGTCCTCGGCGGTGAACTTGGTGTCCACTTCGGCCTGCATCTTAATCTTCTTCAGCTCTTTCTGCATGTAGTCTGCACTGACCTTCTGACGTTTTTCAGCCAACTTCTCGTTGAAGTCGTACTTACCGTCGGGGCTGGCGTATGCACTAACCTCGATGCCCTGCAATGCGCGGGTTTCCTGGTCGTCGTTGATTTCCTTAAGAACAGCCACCAACTCCTTGATGCTTACAGACTTCAATTCGCTTGTACGAAGAGTTGCCACGTTGATGAGGAACTTGATGTTGGCCTCCTGCTTGTGGGCGATGATACGCTGCCAAGCGTCGGGAGCCAAGGCGGGAGTGATGGCGCAACGGCTCAGCAACTGGCTGGTTGCAACTACACCGTAGCCAATCTTAACTTCGGGAATGCTGACAGTTTTCTTTCCCTTCTTTGCCTCAAAACGAGCATAGAGTTCGCTGTTGAGCATAGCGTCCTGGTAGGGGAAAGTGGTCTTCATTGTGTAGGTACCGCCTACCTTGTAGTTGATAGTGGTTCCGTTTCCTTCAACCTTCTCGCCCTGGAAAGTTGCGCTCTGACCGATAGCCTCTCCGCCTTCATACTTCAGGACGGGGATAACGGTAACAGTAGCCTTCTTCTTCATGTACTTGGTGGGGAAGGTTCCATTGATGGTAGCAGGAACTTGTCCTCCGATAGCCTCTAATGGAGTGGGAGTCACGTTAAAATTTTCCGCACCCAGCTTGCCCAGCTTGCTGCAAGAAGTCAGTGCCACAGAAGATGCGGCAACCAACATGAAAATCTGTGATTTCTTCATTTTTTTCTTTAAAAAACTAATATAATGTTCAAAATTTGCTGTAAAGGTACACATATTATACTGAATAACAATTAACTCCAATCCCTTTTTTTACAAAAAAGCATTTGTTTTCCTTGTTTTGGCAAAGATTGGCCAAGGAAAAAACGGAAACTTGATGTAAAAGGGATGCTATTTCCTGCTAATTTACCATGTATGGCCTTTCCCGAAAAAACAAAAGAACAGCCGACAAAAAACGCGGCTGTTCTTTTATCATTATAGTATGGTTAGAGGGGTGTTCTATAAATTATGGTTTTGAGTTTTTTCAAGTCTTGTGAAGTGAGTTTCGGCTGCTTTTTGACTTTTGGCTGTCGCCGAAGGGACTACCGCTCGGAAAATCTCAAACAAGTTTGGTTTTCGCTCACTTAATAGTCCCTTTCGGCGTCATTTTGTAAGTCTCATCAGTCACATAGCCCGCTATGCTCCTTTTTCAACTCACAAAAGCACATCCGAAAGAAGTTCAAAAATCATCACGACATAATTTATAGAACACCCCTAGAAATTATTTTACCAGATACTTCTTACCGTTCTTTATTACAATTCCCTTGTAGTTTTTGCCAACTTTTTGTCCCGACAAATTGTAAGTTGCGCCTTCTTCCTTCTGTAATGAAGAATCCTTTATGTCATCAATGGCGCTTCCTGAAGGATCAAACTGGCCTCTTACATAGACTTTGGTTTCTGCACAATAGACTGCGCTCTTGTTGGTAGGAGAATATGCGTCTACATCCGACAAGGTCTGTTCCTTGGTTGTTATGGTTTCTCCGTTGGCATTTGCAATTTCCACAGTCTCGTTGGCGGTTGTTGCCATGATAGTATTTTCTTTGTAGGTAGACATGCATATAGCCTCGGCTTCCTTGGCTCCGGTCATAGTCCAGTTAACAGATGCGTCTGCCTTCTTGAGAGAAGCCATGAATACGTCAGAAGCGAACTCTCCGGAGTTCTTGGCGGTGTCGAAGGGAAGCTGTCCGAAGAATGTACCTCCGAT
>JAGBGU010000054.1 GCA_017935785.1 Bacteroidaceae bacterium | reverse complement strand
GCTGTCCGGTAAAATGACTATCTTTGCCCATGGTTATATTTATGTTAGTCCAAAACAAAGATAACCAAAAGGGCTGATACCTCGTGAGAAGTGTCAGCCCTAATTCTTTATTGACGACAATTTTTTACCGGACAGCAATAATAAGAAATACAAATTCGGTAAAAATATGGCAGGAAAAACGAAGATAGCTTACTTGGGCTGAGAAGATAGCTTGTCTTGCTCAAGGAGATAGCTTCTTGGAAAAACGATGGTTCTTGACTGGTTTTACCTGTTTAATTTAACCATAATCCCGTCCAGAATGAGTTCTTCTGACTCACGCATCTGCTGGATAACCTGGCGGTACTTTTCTGTATTGATGCCTTTATATTTGAGGTCGAAGACGCGGATGGGACCGTTCTCGAACTGTCTGACAATATCATCGTGAATTTGTCTGTATTCTGATTCTGTCAGTTGGTCAGGACTGGCAGCTTCGCATACATCACATCTTCCGCAGTCCTTGTCAGTCTTTTCCCCGAAGTATTCCAATAAGATTCTGTTGCGGCACTTGTCATTACTGGTGCAGTACATCTCCATGTGTTTGATTCTGCTTTGGTACTTGGCCTTGCGCTCCTCGTACACGTTTTTAGGCAGAGATACCTCTTCCTTGTCCACTCTGCGTCGGGTAAAGGTTATGCGGCCGATTCTTTTACGGGGGATATAATCTACGATATTGGCCCTTGAGAGTAGTTTTAGCATATTATAGATAATCTCTGATGAAATGTTGGTCTGCTGTGAGATAAGCGCTTCCTCAATGTAGCAATATTCCACAAAGATGCCCCCATAATGACGTAAGATGCAATTGATGACAGGTTCTTTCTCTCTGTCAATGGCTTTGTAGAGTTCGTTCCTGGTGGCGATGATCTTCAGTCTGCTGCAACAGTCGTCCTCATCAGTATATTTGATATATCCGGCATTATTCAGCAAAAGCAGGGCATTGGTGGTCATGACAGGATGGGTATGGAACAGCCGGCAGAATTCCTCAAGGTTAAATTCTCTTGTAACGTTAAGCCCATCGCCGACTGCCATTTGCAGGTAGAAGCATACCTTTTCATATACTTCCCTGACGTATTCCTCCTCGGGGTAAGCCTGTGAGGCTCTTCTGTGGAACTGCTGCAGCTCTTTTCCGTCCATGGGTATAACGGCATAGGATTGCAGTCCGTCTCTTCCCGCCCTTCCGGCCTCCTGGTAGTATGCCTCCAGCGAGTCGGGAAGGTCCATGTGGACGACCAGCCTTACGTCTGGCTTGTCTATTCCCATTCCAAAGGCGTTGGTGGCGACCATAATACGGTATTCGTTTGTCATCCAACGGTTTTGCCTGTCATTCTTTACACTGTTTGCCAGGCCGGCATGGTAATACGTGGCGCTGTATCCTTTCTTGCACAATTCCTCGCAAAGATTGTGGCAGTTTTCCCTGTTCCGGCTATATATAATCGTTGTTCCGGGGATGTTTTGCAACAGATGCTCAAGTGCCTTTTCGCGAAGGGGAGTCCTTAAAACCATGTAGGATATGTTTTTCCTTTCGAAACTCATCCTATAGACATTCTCGTGTCTGAACGCCAATTGCCTCTGTATGTCGTCTACGGTTTCCGGTGTGGCGGAAGCTGTCAGCGCCAGCACGGGAGCCTCGGGCTTTATAGCCCTGATTTTCTTTATCTGAAGGTATGCGGGGCGGAAGTCATATCCCCAGTAGCAGATACAATGTGCCTCGTCTACTGTGAAGAAGCTTACCTTCATCCTCCTTATCTTGGTTATGAAAAGGTCTGAACCGAGCCGTTCGGGTGATATATACAGAATGCGGTAGCCGCCTAAGACAGCCGTGTCCAGTATCTTTATGATTTCATTGTGTGGCAGGCCCGAGTGGATGGCTGCCGCCCTTATCCCCCTTTTGAGCAGAGCGTCTACCTGGTCCTTCATCAGTGCGATGAGAGGGGTGAAGACTATGCAAATACCCTCCATCGCTATGGCAGGCACCTGAAATGTAATACTCTTCCCGCCGCCGGTAGGCATCAGCCCCAATGTGTCCTCTCCCTTACATATACTCTCTATGATGTCCCGCTGTATCCCGCGGAAATCATTGTATCCCCAATATTGGCGTAGAATAGAAAGGTAGATGTCATTCATGCAAGAATTGCCGGTTAGGAGTATATAGGGTCGGGTTGTGCCGCTTTAGCGGGGAAGAACCTATTTTGTGGGTTTTATGTCCTCTATCTGCAGTTGGATTTCACCGCGTTTGTGTGTGTTGTCTTCAAGCGTGTACACAATGTCAAAAGACTGCTTTGACTTGATGTAGAGCGCCTGTGAACTTTGCCCAAAGGCTATTCCGTTCATGATTCTACTGCTGCTGCCGTCCACAAGTTCCAACTTTATGTGCTCCTGCTCTCTGCCCACCACCTTGCTTGTACCGTAATCATACACTTTTTCTGTGCAAAAGATGGGTTTTGTGTTGTCCGGCCCAAATGGTTGGAATCGTTTTAAGTCTGTAAAGAACTTGTGTGTTATATCCTGAAAACCTATAATCGCATCGATGTCAATATTAGGCAGCGTCTGTTCGTGCAGGATGTTCTCCTGTACATATTCTTCAAAGCGTCTTTTGAATTCGGGCACATGCTCTACTTTTAGGCTCAGACCCGCTGCGTAAGTATGCCCTCCGAAATTTTCCAGGATATCCCTGCAACTGGCTATGGCACTGTATATGTCGAACCCTGCTACCGAACGGGCGGAGCCGGTGGCCATGTTGTCCGTACGCGTAAGCACGACGGCAGGTTGGAAATAAATCTCGGTAAGACGGGAGGCGACAATGCCGATGACTCCCTTATGCCATTCCTCATTATATAAGACAATGGCTTTGCTGTCATTGTCCTCCTTGAGCCCCTCTACAATCTTGTTGGCCTCTTCTGTCATGGTCTTGTCAAGATCCTTGCGCTGTTCGTTGTAGTGGTTTATCATATCCGCATTATGATATGCGGTCTTGAAATTCCTTTCAACAAGCAAGGCAACGGCTTCCTTTCCGTTTTGCATTCGTCCGGAAGCGTTGATTCTGGGGCCGATTTTAAATATGATGTCGTTTATGGTGATTTCTTTGCCGGAAAGCCCGCAAATGTCAATTATAGCCTTGAGCCCTACGCTGGGATTGGAATTCAGCTGGCGCAACCCATGATAGGCCAGTATTCTGTTCTCTCCCATAATAGGCACAATATCCGATGCAATACTTACTGCGCACAAATCCAACAGCGAGAGAAGCTGCGAAAACGGGATTCCGTTACTCTTTGCAAAAGCCTGCATGAATTTGAACCCGACTCCACAGCCGGAAAGATGAGGGTAGGGGTATGCCGATTCTGTTCTTTTGGCATTCAGGATTGCGACGGCAGGCGGAAGTACGTCATCCGGTACATGATGGTCGCAAATGATAAAGTCTATCCCTTTTTCTTTGGCATAGGCTATTTCCTCGACGGCCTTGATTCCGCAATCCAGCACAATGATAAGTTTTACTCCCGTTTCGTAGGCGAAGTCCACACCCTTATATGAAACTCCGTAGCCCTCCTCATAACGGTCGGGGATATAATAGTCTATATTGGAATAATATTGTTGCAGGAACTTGTAGACCAAAGCAACGGCAGTGCATCCGTCCACATCATAGTCGCCATATACGAGGATGCGTTCTTTCAGCCCTAATGCCTGGTTCAGCCTGTCTACGGCAATGTCCATGTCCGTATACAGAAAAGGGTCATGGAGATCTGATAATTGCGGACGGAAGAAACGTTTTGCCTCCGAAACGGAACTAATTCCCCTATCCAATAAGAATTGGCCAAGTATTGGATTGATACCCAATTCATTGGCTAATCTTTTGGCTTCCTCCTGGCGCTCCTCAGAGGCTGGAATATAGTTCCATTTATAGTTCATAGGTGTAAAGTTACGAAAAAAAATGCAATTTACAAGTGCTTGTTTCTGTAAATTGCATTTTTTTAACATTGGAGCAGACTACCTGGTTGTTAGCCTGCTCCGCTATTTTTCTATCGAAGAATAGTGTTATCAGATGCCCAGTTTGGTGCGGATGTCAGCAGGAATAGCATTCTTGTTAATGACAATATTCATGGTCTTGTAGGCAGCATAGGGTTTTGATACATACCAGAATCCCTTGTATGGACCATATTCGCCCCATGAGTTCTTCATCATGAAATATTCCTTGCCGTTCTGGTCCTTGGCAATACCATAGATCTGCATGCCATGGTCATCGGTGGTCTCCCAGTTGTCATAAGCCAGCTGGCGCATCTCTGCTGTGATAGTCTTTTCACCGGCGCCGTCGGCTTCTGTAATCTTTGCGCCAGCCTTTTCGCCGGTCCATCTGCTTTGGTCGCTGCCCACGCCGGCTGTGCTCTTAGTGTTGGGTACAGTGGCAACGCAACGGTTCTTGCCTGTGCGGCGGCTGAATCCGTCTTCGCTTACGTCAGCTCCCCATGCGAATGTCCAACCGTTCTTTACGCTTTCCTCCATTACGCGCATAAACTCGTCCAGAGGCAGGTTGTAGCTGCTGGCCCAACGCCAGTTGTCCTGGATCTCAAGGATGAAACTCTCATAATAAGGATGGTGGGTATAGCTGGTCAGAGAGACATAGTCATTGGGATCCAGTTTCAGATAGTCTGTCACGAATGACTTCGGGGTGTATTTCTTTCCCTTATATTCAAACTCTGTGGGGCACTGGCCGAAGTAGTTGTCCACCATGGCCTGAACACTCTTCTTCCATGCGGGATTGATTTTCTTCTCGCTTTGTGCAACAGCCTTTACATAAGCTTCCATGGGAGGGAAGAAAGTTCCGAAATTATAGAGAGAATCTCCGTAAAGGGTCTGGGGATAAGGCATAATGCCTTCGGGCATAAGACCATAATTCTTCATACAGAAGATGGCGTCGTAGAAACTTCCGCCCTGGCTGAAACTGGCATCGCCATGTGTGCGCACGTGACGGTCAGCACGGTCTGTATAGGTCTTGCTTACCAGAAAAGACTCACACAAGTCAATATCTTTCAGCTCGGGATTCTTCTTGATGATCTCACTCTCCAAAAATGCAAAGGATGAGTAAGCCCAGCATGTACCGCTGCTGTTCTGATTCTTGATGCTTGTAACGGGATTTTCAAGGACAGTTGTAAAAATCAATGAATCTTTTGGTGCCTCGTTCTTTTTCTTCTTGGCCGCAGCTACGGGTGCAGCAATTAAGGCAGCCAGCGCTAAAATAAAAATCTTTCTCATGTTTTTTGAATATAATTTATCTGTAATATAATTAGTCTTAACCATTAGTTCTGCCGTCCGATATATTCTTCCACATCGCTGATATGGTATGGAATACGTTCTTCGCCCAGGAACCTGCATCCGTCTTTGGTGATGAGAATGTCATCTTCTATGCGGATTCCGCCAAAGTCTTTATATGTTTCCAGCAGGTCGTAATTGATAAAGTCGGTGTGCAAGCCTTGCTCGCGCCAGTTGTCAATCAGCGCCGGGATAAAATAGATACCGGGTTCATCACTCATCACCCATCCTTCCTGCAGTCTGCGGCCGCATCTCAGGCAGTTGGTGCCAAACTGTTCCAGATTGGGTCTTACTTCATCATCGAATCCTACATAGATCTGTCCCAGCCCTTCCATGTCGTGCACATCCATGCCCATCATGTGGCCCAGGCCGTGAGGCATGAACATGGCATGTGCTCCTGCACGTACAGCCTCTTCCGTGTCGCCCTTCATCAGACCCAATGCCTTCAGCCCTTCAGTCATACGTTTGCACATGTTCATGTGGACATCCCACCACTTTACGTTAGGGGCGGCCAGCGTCAGCACATAATCATGGCAGTCCTCAACAATGCTGTAGATTTCGCGTTGTCTCTGGGTGAACTTCCCGCTGATGGGTGTAGTACGCGTATGGTCACTGCAATAATTTTCATTGGTTTCGGCACCGGCATCGCAAAGCAGAAGGCGTCCGCTCTCCAAAGGTTTGGGGCTTGGACATCCATGCATTATTTCGCCGTGCATGGTAACGATGGGAGGGAATGACACCATACAGCCCTGGCTGCTGGCGATGCCGCTTATTACACCGGCAATATGCTGTTCTGTTATGCCGGGCCTGCAAAGCTTCATGGCCGTAGTGTGCATTTCATATCCGATGGTACTGGCACGCTCCATTTCCGCAATCTCTGCTGCACTTTTGACTGCACGCTGGTTGATAACCGCCTTAATCAGTTTGATAGATGCAGACTCTCGTTGTTTGTTGGGGTGGATGCCTAACAGGTCCATTATCTGTATCTTCAGGTCGTGGCGATAAGGGGGGAGAAAATGAATTTCCTGTCCCTTGGCCTTTGCGCTGTCCGCAATATGCTGTAATTGGGCCATGGGCGCATAATGTGCCACACCGCTTTGGGATGCAAGGTCAGCCACGCTGTCAACCTGGCCGAACCATACGATATCTTCTATATCTATGTCATTTCCGATCAGATACTCGTTATCGTTGTCTATGTCAATGACACCAACCAGACCTTCTCTGTGCAACCCAAAATAATACAAGAAACTGCTGTCCTGTCTGAATTTGTATATATTAGAAGGGTAGTTGACCGGAGAGTCGTTATTGCCAAAGAAAATGACCAAACCGCTGCCCAGTTGTTTCTTCAGAACCTCGCGCCGCTCAATATAAATGTTTTTGTCAAAAAGCATGTCAATTTATTAGTTATGAGTTACAAATATCTGCAAATTTACTCATTTTATTTTGAAAAATCCCTATCTTTGTATAAAAATACACCTATTTACACTTGAATTATGGATACTTTTAAGGAAAAATATTCTCCGGAAGAACTGAAAGATATTTCGGACTGGTTTTCAGTACGTATGGACAGACTCCCTTCAGAGCTGGTTATCAATGAATCCACAAAGACGGATGATCTTAAGAAAACGGTCATAAGACTGTTGGCTTTGGCCAGGCGGCCAAAGCTGGATGTCTGTTTCAGCGGTTATATCGCCCATCTGTTTCTTATCCGCAGGCGGCTGCAAGAGATGGGGATAGAATAAAAATAGGGGGCGGTTCTTTTTGAAGCGCCCCCTATTTTTATTTAAGGGTGGTTCTAAAAATTATGTCGTGTTGATTTTCGTTCTATTTTCGGATGTGCTTTTGTAAGTTGAAGAGGGAGCATAGCGGGCTATGTGACTGATGAGACTTGACAAAATGACACCGCAAGAGACGAAAAGCGGCCGAAACGGAGAACACCAGAATAGGTAAAAACTTAAATCCAGAATTTTTAGAACCACCCTTAAATTACACAGCATTCCAACAGCTTGGCCATCTGGTCCGGGATGATGGTTACATGCTTCATCTCAGCGGGGACAACCAACGCTTCGCCCTGGTGCAGGAAAATTCCCTTCCCGTCGGGAGCAATGAAGCAACAATTTCCGTCCACACACATATAGGCGTGGAATGAATCTTCCTCGAAACTCCTTTCATACTGAGTGGTCAGAGTCAGTTTTATGGTGTTGAAGAAAGGAGACTCAACCAGAGGAACGACAGCATTTCTCTTGTCGGTATAGACCGTTTTGGGATTATCCACAATATCATCGAAGTCAATTGCATCCAGAGCCCATTCCGTATGAAGTTCGCGGGTATTGCCGTTGGCGTCTTTCCTCATAAAATCATAGATGCGGTATGTTACATCGCTGGTTTGTTGTATTTCAGCAATTTTCATGCCGGCACCTATGCTGTGTACGCGTCCGGCGGGAATATAGATGCAATCGCCGGGAGCAACGTCCACCTTGCCAAGGTCCTCTTCAATACTGCCGTCTGCAATTTTCTGTGCATAGTCTTTCTTGTCCAGATGGTGCTTGAAGCCTGCGATAAGCTGACAGCCATGATCTGCGTCCACTATATACCACATCTCATTCTTGCCCATTTTCCCATGCCGTTCTGCAGAAAGTTTGTCATCGGGATGTACCTGGATGGACAGGTCCTGTTGCGCGTCAATCATCTTGATGAGCAGCGGGAAGTCCTTGCCAAAACGGGCATGGTTGGCCTCTCCAAGGAATGCGCTTCCGAAGCGTTCTACAACCTCGGTCAGGCTCATTCCCTTGTAACAGCCTTCACTTACAACTGATTCGTCACCTTTTACCGCCGAAGCGATCCATGTCTCTGAGCCCCATATTGTAGGTTTGTGAATGGGATAGAATTTGATTATTTCCATAAATATTTAGGATTTGTTGCTTCTGTATACAATTCTTGCCAGTCTGATTTCTTCCGCGTTATAAACATCGCCGTATTCCTCAAGGGCATCCTCAATGGAGTCGTTGTCGTTTTCGGAGAAGTATTCTACCAGCTCGTTAACACAATTTTCTCCCAGCACCTCGTTAGTGAAGTATGTAATGTCTATGTGCATTCTCATCTGCACCAGTTCTTCAAGTTCATCCAAGACTTCATTAAGGTCTATGCCTTCATTCTCGGCAAAATCATCAAGGGCAATCTTACGGTCTATGGCCTGGATGATTTTTATTTGTTGTCGTGTGCGTGCAGAAGAGGATGTTTTCTGTTCGGCCTGTTTCTTACTCTTCAGCGCTGATTTTACAATGTCATCAATACCTTCTTCTTTTATTTCCTCATTGTAATCCTCGTCATCCTTGATTACGAAGGTTCCAGGCTTTTTCAGAAACTTTTTGCCGGCGGGTGTAATGGTTAAGGTTTGTGCCTTTACCGCTTTTATTTTTATATAGCCTGCTTCAATAGCCGCTTCTATAAGATTGTTCCAATATTCTTCTTCATGGCCTTCTCCAGAGCCGAAAGCTTCAGTTTCGTCGTATCCGCTTTCCTGTATGGTGTTGTTCTCTTTTCCAATGAGCAGGTCAACAAGTATATTTATGGGCACGGCTTCTTTAATCTCAACCAGTGCTTTCAGTGCTATAATCAAAGTTTGTTTTGCGTCCATTTATCTGTGTTGTTTTGCTAATACCAAATTTTGCGGTGCAAATATAGAGTAAAATGTATTTAGCCACAAAAGAAATAGGATGTTTTTTTCAGTATGAGAGTTAAAAAAATTTAATGTCGCACGAGCGGAAAAACAGTGTTGCCCCATTTGTTAAAGAGCCAATTCTTGCAAAACAATCCGATTACGAGCATATTACATATCCAATAGCTCGCTATTCAGGAATGGAAGCACTATTTGTTCCGTTTGTTTCCACAAATCTTCCATTTGGCGATGGTTTGTATATTTCTCTCCTATATTGATTATTTTTCTTGAACGGTTGAATGTGCCGGTCTGCCCTGTTACGTCATTGTCCAGAAGCAGATGGATTGCGGTGTCTGCCCCTTGTCTGGGCGTACGGATCAGAGGGCGGAATACCAGGTCGGTAATCGGGTCAAAGAACATCTGCATCCGTATGATACCCGTATTGACCACTCCTGGGTCTACTGCATTGACGGTGATACCCTTTTCCTTCACCTTTTTGGCAAGACTCATGGTAAAGAGTGTAATGGCCAGTTTGGTGTTGCTGTACACGGGTATGCGCCAGAACGCTCCTTTCCTTCCTTTTTCAAAGAATTCGGGGAAGTCCAGTTTCCCCAACAAATACACGCACGAAGCCATGTTTACGATACGGGCACCGGCTTTCATCAGGGGTAAGAGCAGACGTGTAAGCAGATAAGGGCCTACATAGTTGACACTGGCAGTCCTTTCCAGGCCATCCACGGTGATGTGTCTGCCAGTTTCCATTGTGCCGGCATTGTTCATGAGCAGATGCACTTCGGTGAAACGGTCTCTTATCTGTCCGGCGAAATGGTTCACGCTTTGCAGGCTTGCCAGGTCAAGGCCTATTACCTCAATGTGGCTGTTGCCCGTTTCTTCTATGAGCTGTCTGCATTTGGGCTCGGCCAGTTTAGGACTGTAACAGGCCATTATGGTGTGGTATCCGGCTTGTGCCACCGCACGGGTCTCCTCAAAGCCCATTCCCCCGTCGGCACCGGTTATAATAGCTACTTTCATACTGTATCTTGGTTCTGCTCTTTTTCTATACGTTCAATTTCGCGCAGGATGGCGGGTGTGAGCGGTTCTTTCAGATGTTGGTGACATGCCATGTCCACACTATACATTCTGGCAATGCAGTAATTGCTGTGCCTGCAACCGCAACGATGATGGGGGTCATCCTTTAGACGGTTTACAAAGTCGGGCTCGTTCAGCAGGCTGCGTGCCATCTGCACTGCCTCAAAACCGTGTGACAACACCTCGTTGATCTTGTCTCCGGCTACCAGTCCGCCCACATAGATGAATTTCATGTCGGGCAAGGCCTTGCGGAAAAGAAGTGCGTCTTCAAGGAAGAAGGCTTCCTGGTATGGAACTGTGGGGACCATCATCTTTCCGCAAGCCCGCACTCCGTATTTCAGCCATGCCTTGTCCATATAGTGGGTCATGGTATGAATGGGCATTTCGCCGCGCATCACATACATGGGAGTGGCACTTACCAGACCGCCACTCAGTACGATGGCATGCACGCCCAACTGCTGCAGACGTTTGGCTATCTCCATGCTTTCCTCCAATGTGGTGCCGGGGCGTTTAAGCCCGTCCCTCATGTTCATCTTTGCTACTACGGCTATATCATTGCCGGCCGCTTTCATCACTTCCTCAATGCACATGGTCATGAAACGCATCCTGTTCTCCAGCGAACCACCGTATTCGTCATGCCGGTGGTTGAAGTAGGAGTTCAGGAACTGGTCAATGAGATAGCCGTGCCCGCAGTGTATCTCCACACTGTCAAAGCCGGCTTCGCGTGCCAGATTCACGGCCTGCCCAAACTTCTTTGCCAATGCTGGCAGCTCGTTGCGGCGCAGTCCCCTAACGATGGTGGGCGAATATAAGTTGAAACCGGTACAAGCCCCTACGGGGATGCAGCCGCATATCTCCTTATGGCTCATGTTGCCGCAGTGCCCCAACTGTATTCCTGCCGCGGCTCCTTCCTTATGGATGCCGTCGGTCAATCTGCGCAAACCCGGAATAATCTCGGGCCGCATTACCAACTGGCGGTCAAAGCTCAGGCCGCTCTCTTCCACTGCGGCATACGCCACGGTAGTCATGCCCACACCGCCGCGGGCCACACTCGTATGGTAGTCGTATAGCATCTGACTCGGTTCATGCCCGGGACACATGCTTTCAAATGCGGCGCTGCGTATGGTACGGTTCCTTAATGTCAGAGGCCCTATGTGCGCCTCTTGGAATATTTTGTTTTCCATTGCTTGTGAATTACTTTCTAGTAGATGAACGGGATGATGCGCTTTCTGCGCCCTACAGCCTCGTTGCCAAATTCTTTCCTGTATTTTTTATGTATGGCATGAGCCCGGGGAACCAGATTGGCGGCAGTCCACCATACGAACATCCAGCCGGCAGGGTTGGCCAGCAGTATGGCAAAGCCTGTCCATTCCAGAAGTTCTCCAAAGTAGTTGGCGCTGGTCACATAGTTGAACATTCCTCCCTTGGGCAGGTAATGGTTGGTGTCGCCGGGCTTTCTCAGGTTGCGGATGATGTGGTCAGACTTCATATGGGTGAACATGCCCAGGAAGAACAGCACAATGCCTGCCCAGAAGTTCCATTGTGTGGCATAGGAGGAAAAGTCTGCGTATTCCGGTTTGGGAAACCACATGGTGAAGGCGCCTATCAGTGTGCTGTTCACCAGATTGAACGTCATGCCCATCAGTATGATGGCAAGGGGCATCTGGCTCTTGCCTTTTAGCAGACGGGGGAAGATAAAGCTGCGGTAGGTGTAGTGCAGGGCATAAAGACAGAGGAAGAGTGTCTGTACCGCTCCTGGTTTGCCGGCCAATCCGGACAGGAATGCGATGGCGGGCACCAGCGCCGGGAATTCCATCAGGAACCACCCCCACTTGTTGCCAATGCTGTAGCCCCATTTGTCGCTACGGAATTTTCCGTAGCCGGCATCCACAAAATACAGTGAGACAAAAACAACCAGTCCCATCAGAGCCATTATCTTCATGGCCAAAAGGAAGTATGTATATAGCATGGCCTGTTATTTCTTCTCAGGGGTGGCGGTACAGATGGTCTGGGGCGTTGTGGAAGGCCCGTCCACCGTCAGTTTGCCGTCCTTGTCAATGTGCAGGGGATCTATAAACACAACGCGCTCGCCAGGATTGCTGCTCAGACGTCCGTGATATACCGTGTAGCGGTTGCCGTCGGGCATGGTAATGATCATGTTATGTCCGGTGCCCATAACCGTGCCGCCTTTGCTTACGTTTTCCTGCAGCACGGGGTTGTGAGCCGCTTTTTGGAAAGGACCCAGCGGGTTGTCGGCAGTGGCATAACCCACGGCATAGTATTTGCCTTCGTATGAATTGGCGCTGTACATTATATAATAGGTGTCGCCCTCTTTGATAAGATAGCTTCCTTCTGTCCATCTGCGGTTCACGTCTTTGTTGGTGGCGCTCCGGCTTTCCCATTCGGCCTGTGCGTCGTCCAGTTTGGTGGGTGGAGCCAACAGCAGGCGCGGTTCTCCTATGATGCCGCTGAAGTCGGGCTTCAGTTCCACACCGTATACCCAGCTCTCCTCAATCTCTTCAAATACGCCGGCCTTGCGCAGCGAGTCGGCGATTTCGCTCTCTACGCTGTGTTTGTAACAGCAGCGGCTGTAATAGAGGTAGCATTTGCCGTTCTCGTCGTCAAAGTACACGTTGGCGTCTATGATGGGATATTCGGGATTGAAGATGGGACGGTTCATCAGGTCCTTGAACGGACCGGCAGGACTGTCGCTCACGGCTACGCCAATCTTGAAGTTTTCCCCCTCGTTTGTGGGGTTCACGCGATAGTTGGCGCTATAGAACAGATAATACTTCCCGTTGCGTTCATACACCTCGGGCGCCCAGAAACAGTCCACGTTCCATTGGCTGGTATCTCCGCCCGTGTAGATCTGTCCGCAGGAGTCCCATGTTACCAGGTCGTCAGACACGAAGGCCTCGAAGCCGTTGCCCAGAGAGGTGCCGTACATATAATACCTGCCGTCGGCGGCATGCAGCAGAAACGGGTCGCCCAGCTTCAAGGGAATGGGGTTGCAAACTTCAGGCATTGGGGCAGCCTGCTTCTTTTCGCCTTGAAGACATCCGGTAAGTGTCATGGCACAGACGATAGCGCATAAAATAACTTTTTTCATATTCTATTTGTGATATGTTTTTGATAATTTTGGGACAAGTTGTGTGCCATTTGCGGCTTCTTGTTCTCCAATCAGATATTATTTAGGCACAAAGATAACCTTTTTTTGGATTATTTCCTTAACTTTGTGTCAAAATCATCATTTTTGTTCACTTTAATAATTATAGAAGTATTATGTTACGAATCAATTGTTTTTTTCAGGCCAACGAAGGCATGTACGAAAAGGCTTTAGAGGCTACCCTTGCACTTGTGGCAAAATCACAGACCCACGAGGGTTGTTTGGGCTATGATGTATTTGAGAGCGGCACGCGCCCCGATGTGTTCGCCATCATTGAGACATGGGAAAGCCAGGATGCCCTGAACAAGCACGAGGCCACTCCCGAGTTTGCCAAGTATGTCCCCATCATCCAGGAGTGTGGCGAACTGAAGATAGAGATAATGGAAAAGTAACACCCTAAAAATCATTTTATCCCCGGAACGTAAGAAAGCAGGAAAAGCTTGCAGGCGTTTCGGGGATTTTTTTGCAGGCAAAAAAGGAACAGCCCTGTTGCCCGCCCCCGTTGCCAGGTATGTCCACAGGAGCGGAGATGTGTCGCGTGTCGCATGCGAGAGAGCGTCCCGAGTCGGGACGACCCTTCCTGACGTCAAAAAATGCTTTCCCGGCATGGGAAGCCATTTTCTGTGGGTAAAAAATGGTTTCCCGATTTGGGAAGTCATTTCTTGGAGGTGAAAAATGCTTTCCCGGTTCGGGACGGCATTTCTTGGGGGGTAAACTCTCGTCCCGCATCGGGACGGGGATGAGGGGAAGGGATAAACCTCCGTTTGTTAGAATCTGTTTTTGATTTTATTGGATAAGTTCACACTTTGTTGTAAGGATGCTAATTTCGGTTCGCTTGCGACTCTTTTTGCCGCCCTCCCCTTCGTGAATTTCGAAAATAGTCCACTATTCTCTTCAACTCACGAAGGAAAATCCACTCAAAAATAGTCCGCAATGGGGACTCGAAATAAAATCAAAACAGATTCTTAATGGCTGTTCAGAACTGCTCCACCACGTCTCGCACCATCCGGGCGTCGGTGTGTCCGTTACGGCGCAGCGAACCGTGTATTTCGGTGGCTCCGGTCTCGGTAAGGATATGCATGGCGTTCTGCGGGTTCACTCCGGCTCCGGGCATGATGATGATGCGCCCCGCGGCCTGGGTTGTGAGCTGTCTCAGCAAGGGGATTCCGGCAAATGCAGAATGCTGCTGGCCCGATGTGAGCAGACGGTGGCAGCCCAGGGCAATGATTTCCTCCAGTGCCTGGAGAGGGTAGCGGCACACATCAAACGCGCGGTGGAAGGTAACGCTCATCCCTTCTGCCTCTTCCATCATCCGGGCTATGGCGGGCTTGTCTATCTGTCTCTCGGGCGTAAGTGCGCCGATGACTACGCCGTGGGCGCCCAACTCCTTGGCCAGCCTTATGCTTGCGGCCATGGTTTCCACCTCCTCAGAGGAGTAGACAAAGTTGCCCTCGCGCACTCTGATGAGCACCTGTACCGGCATGCCGGTGGCAATGGCCTGTCTGATCAGTTCCTCGCTTGGGGTAAGCCCGTCAAGCTCCAACGCTTCGCATAGTTCAATGCGGTGTGCCCCGCCTTCCTTGGCTGCCCATACGCTCTCAATGTCGGCACAGCAAACTTCCAGTTTCTTCATGTTACTCTGTTTTTTATTCGGCCGTAAATTTACGTTTTTTCTGTTATATGGCCAATTCTATGCGGAATATTTGCGGCAGTCCTTTGCTTATCTGTCCTTTTTGTCCTAACTTTGGGGAAGATATGTAAAAAAATGAAGACGACAAGTATGATTAAGAGTATATTGGCTGCTGTACTTTGTATGGCGGCACAGACGGGCACAGCGCAGACGTATTATGACAAAATCCGTATCGGATGGGACTTCCGCAAGCAGGAACTCGTTTGCGGTGGCGTGTACTCTCGTCTGAAAGTGCTTTCCGACGGCACTCTGGCCTGTGTCTACAGTGCCGGACCGGGTGTGTATATCCGCCACAAGGGGGAAGACGGATGGGAGGCGCCCGTACTGGTTGCGACCGGAGCCGGCGAAAGATATAACTATACCAATGCCGAACTGACCGAACTGGCTGACGGCCGTCTGCTGTATGCCTGGAACGCCCGTCCGCAGGCAGATTCCGGCCTGCCCTATAAGATTATGCTTTGCTATTCTGCCGACAAGGGACTTACCTGGGGCGAACCGCAGACTCTTTTCACCGCCGGTGTGGATTTTGAGGAAGGATGCTGGGAACCTGTGGCAATGCAGTTGCCCTCTGGCGAGATCCAGCTGTTTTTTGCCAATGAATACCAGGTGACGGACAAACAGCAGCACATAGCGATGATGCGCTCGCAGGACAACGGCGCCACATGGCAACGGCCCGAGACGGTATGTTTCCGTGCCGGTTCGCGCGACGGCATGCCTGTCCCTGTCTGTCTGCAACACCATAAGGGACTGGCGCTTGCCATTGAGGACAATGGCCTGAACGGTGCATTCAAACCCGTGATTATCCATACTGCCGTGGAAGACAATTGGCGTAGCGGCACCGTGCTCGCCGACAGTCCAAGACGCTGGTCGGCCATGGCTCAGACTGATACGCTGCCGGCTGCAGTCTACGCCGGCGCACCATATCTGATACAGCTCAGTTCGGGCGAAACGCTGTTGTCTTTCCAGTCGGGCGAGGGGCGTAAGCCCCAGGGCACGCTGGACCATTCGCTGATGCAGGTCTATGCCGGCAACGGAGAGGCCCGTGATTTCTGTTGCCGCTCCACACCTTTCCCCTTTCCCCGCAATGCACATGCCCGTACTCTCTGGTGTGCGTTGGTGCAGACCGGCGATGACGAGGTAATGGCTACGGCATCGGTGTCGGGGCTGAAAACGGGTAACGGCATCCGTACCTCTACGGGCAGAATCTACCGGCCCATGGAAAGCGTGCATGCGCAGGACGGCTCCGTATCCTGGACATCCGTGTCTGAAGGAATGTTCATCGGAGCGGAGTCGCAGGCGCAGGTCCGCATACGCAGTGTCTGGAACGCAGACTCGCTCTATTTCCATTTTCAGGTGGAAGACTCCTGCCTGTGTGTTGCTGCTCCGGGCTGTCTGCCGGAAGCGTCGGACGGGGTGGAACTTTACATTGACCGTACTATGAAGGGGCGTGAGTCCCTGTCAAAAGGCATGTTCCGTGTGCTGGCCAATGTAGCGGGAACGGTGCGCAGCCAGTGCGTGGCGGACGGCAAGTGGACAAGGTGGGACGACGGCGTGCGTGCCGACGTGTCTTTCTCTGCCACGGGTTATGCTGTCAGCGTGGCCGTCCCATGGAAGAAAATAAAAGGCAAGCCCGGAGAGGAGGGACTTGCCGTATGTTTCCGCCTGAATAATAATGATGCGGACAGATATGTCTGGCACGAGGACATGCCGGGGGCGCAACCGGACAAACCGTATACATGGCTGCGCTGTACGTTGTCAGAGTGAGTTTTTCCCGAACAGTTTTTCGAATTCCTGCTCAAAGTTGGGGGTAAGAATGCCTTGCCCCATAGCCTGGCGGATTTCGTCCATGTTCCAGAAACGTCCGCCGCAGGTTTCCTCACTTGGGCAGACCTCACCGTCGTAAACCGTTTTGAACGGATATACCAGTTCGCATTCGCGTTCCGACCTGAAGACGTACGGAGGCAGTGCCGCGGGGGAAAAATCTTCCAGCCCCAACTCCTCCTTTGCCTCTCGGCGTAAGGCCAGTTCCACGTGTTCGCCCAAGTCAATGTGCCCGCCCACAGCGGTGTCCCATTTGCCTGGCTGTATGTCTTTCCACTCAGGCCTTTTCTGCAGATAGAGTTCCCCCTTTCCGTTGAATACGTGCAGATGCACTACCGGGTGCATGAGCATATTTCCATTGTGGCATTCTCCGCGCGTGGCAGCTCCGGTGATGTTGCCGTTTTCGTCTACTAAGGGGAGTAGTTCTTCTTGTCTGTCCTGGTTCATCGTACTGTCATATTTTGGATTGTTCGGGAATCAGCAGGGAACTGTCTCCGTAGCTGAGGAAACGGAAATCGTGTGCCAGCGCATAGTCGTAGATTATGCGCCAGTCGCCCTGTACAAAGGCGCTGACCAGCAGCAGAAGGGTACTTTGCGGCTGGTGGAAGTTGGTAACCATCATCTGTACGATGTGGTAAGCGTATCCCGGGGCTATTATAATCTGGGTGCTGCTGTGCAATACGTCCAGCTGCTGTCTGTCCATGAATTCCAGAAGGGCTTCCAGGGCTTGTGTTGTGCTCATTTCCCCGGAATATTCGTATGGCATCCACTGCGGAACGTGCAGTTCGGTGTGACCTTCGGATGCCTTCACCCCCATGTAATACAGGCTCTCCAGTGTACGCACGCTGGTGGTGCCCACGGCAATGGCATTTCCGCCGTGTGCCAGCAGCCGCTCAATGGTTTCGCGCCTTACGGCAATGTGTTCGGTGTGCATGTCGTGTCCGCCAATCTCTTCGCTTTTTACCGGCCTGAAAGTTCCGGCACCGACGTGCAGCGTCACTTCCTCACGAATGATGCCCCTGGCATCCAGTTCTCCCAGAACCTGCGGTGTGAAGTGCAGCCCCGCGGTTGGTGCGGCCACGCTGCCTTTAATCTTGCTATAGACGGTCTGGTAGGTCTCCTTGTCGCTTTCTTCAGTCTGCCTGTTCAGATAGGGGGGGATGGGAAGTTCGCCCAGCGCATCAAGGATTTCCGCCCAGGAAGGCCCGGCCTCCCATTCAAAGTCTATGCGGTGGCTGGTGCCGTGGGTTTCGCCACGCGTAGCCTTCAACTCAATCTTTTCTCCGTTTATCTCTACGGTCTGGCACAGTGGCCCTTCCTTCCATTTCTTTAGGTTGCCCACAAGGCAGAACCATGCGCAATGGCTGCGTTGGACGAAGTTTTCCTGGTACTCCGCCGGACAGGCAGGTTCCAGAATGAATATCTCTATCAGGGCGCCCGTCTCTTTGCGGAAATGCAGTCTGGCCTGTATTACCTTGGTGTTGTTGAACACCATCAGCGCACCCTTTGGCAGGATGGCCGGCAGATCGCGGAAACGTCTTTCCTCAACCACTCCGCGGTTGTAGACCAGCAGTTTGCTGCTGTCGCGCTGCGCAAGCGGAAACTTTGCGATGCGTTCGTCCGGCAGGCTGTAGTTGTAATCCTTAATTTGAATATGCTTTGGGTCCATCGGTCACAAATTTGTGCAAAGATACATCATTCTCGGGAAAAATGTGTAATTTTGTCAGCAAAACAAAGATTAAGATGAAAATAGGAGATAAAGTTCGTTTCCTTTCCGAAGTGGGAGGAGGAATAGTGAGTGGTTTTCAGGGTAAGGATGTTGTGCTTGTTCAGGACGAGGACGGCTTTGACATTCCAATGCTCAAGACCCAAGTGGTGGTGATTGATACTGACGACTATAACATTTCCAAGGTAAACACGTTGGGCACCAAACAGAAGAAGACGGCAGAACCGGTGGAACTGGAACCTTGTGACAAACCCATAACCTTCAAGCCAAAAGCAGTGGAACGCAAGGACGGCGACCGTCTCAACGTGTTCCTCTCTTTTGTACCGGACGATGTAAAACGCATATCCGATACCACGTTTGAAACCTATCTGGTCAATGACTCCAACTATTATCTGCAGGTTCTCTACATGAATGCCGAGGGCAGCAACTGGCATGCCCGCTTCTGTGCACAGGTGGAGCCTCACAGCAAGGTGTTTGTGGAGGACTTCGACCGCAGTGCGCTGAACGACCTGGAACGTGTATGCCTGCAGATTATGGCCTGGAAGCAGGACAAGACTTTTCAGATGAAGCCGGCGATAAGCACGGAACTGCGCATAGACGGCACAAAATTCTACAAGCTGCACCTTTTCCAGCCCAATGACTTCTTCAATGACCCTAATCTGACGCTTGATGTAGTGCGCGACGACAAACCCGTACGTCAGGTCTTTGTGGATGCGGAACAGTTGCAGGATGCCTTGTTGAGCAAGAAGAAACAGGATGAGCAGCCACCCAAGCCGGCGCCAAAAAAGAAGGAGAAGGAAGGCCCGATAGAGGTAGACCTGCACATAGGCGAACTGTTGGACACTACCGTCGGCATGAGTAATGGCGATATGCTGATGTTGCAGATGAACGAGTTTCGCCGTGTCATGGACGAGAACATAAAGAAGATAGGCCAGAAGATAGTCTTTATCCACGGAAAGGGTGCGGGCGTGTTGCGCAAGAATATCTTGCAGGAACTAAAATACCGCTATAAAGGCTGCACATGGCAGGACGCATCCTTCCGCGAGTACGGTTTTGGCGCCACGATGGTAAAAATAGGCCAGTCATGATAAAGAATCTGGTTTTCGACTTTGGGAAGGTGCTGGTGGATTATGACTTTGAACATGTCATACGCGACTTCTTCCATCAGGGCGATCATCTGCAGGAATATTGCCGCATTGTGCTAAGCGATGATTTCATGAACCGTTGCGATCTGGGTGTGGAACCTCTTGAGGATATTCTGCGCCAGGAACAGCTGGCTCATCCTCATTTGGCGCCCCAGCTCCAACTGTTCTATGACCGTTTCGACGAATTCATCCTGGGCGAGATGGACGGAATGCGCTCACTTCTTGAACAGCTCAAGCAGAAGGGGTTCCGCCTGTACGGACTTACAAACTGGTCGCAGAAGGTACACGGAATCATGCGCAAGTATGAGATATTCTCCCTGCTCGACGGATGGGTCATCTCCTCGGAAGAGCATCTTATCAAACCCGATGTGGCCATATATCACCGTCTGTGCAGCAAATACGGACTCCGGGCAGAAGAATGTTTCTTTGCCGATGACAAACCGGTAAATATAGAAGGCGCCTTGCAGGCCGGTATGCAGGCGGCTGTCTTCACCACAGCCGCACAGTATGTGTCTGACCTTTGCTGCCAGGTTCCCGGCCTTGAACTTACAATATAGGGGTGTTCTATAAATTATGGTTTTGAGTTTTTTCAAGTCTTGTGAAGTGAGTTTCGGCCGCTTTTTGACTTTTTCGGCGTCATTTTGTAAGTCTCATCAGTCACATAGCCCGCTATGCTCCTTTTTCAACCCACAAAAGCACATCCGAAAGAAGTTCAAAAATCATCACGACATAATTTATAGAACACCCCTATAATAAAAATTATTACAAACCTTTTACGCTCCATACGAATATGCGACTCATTTTCCTTTCATTGTTTTCCATATTGTCTGTTTGCGCCGGCAGCATAAGTGCCCAGACTGCCGACGATTCCCTTGCCATCGTGAATACCCGTTGGCAAACCACCGTAACACCGGATGGAATTGTTCACAAGCGTGCGCAGTTCCAGACACTTTATCAGGGAAACCAACACATCAATCTGATTGAAATACCCCGTAAGCGGAAATTCCGTTTTGGCATAGGCTCGCCGGGCGGAATGAAACCGACAAGCGGCATTGCCAAGGACAACGAAGCCATAGCTGCACTGAACGGCTCATACTACAATATGAAGAACGGAAGTTCCGTATGTTTCCTGAAGATGGGCGCCGAGGTTATTGACAGCACCACAACCAATGAATTCAATTCGCGCGTTACCGGTGCGGTTCGTACATACAAGCATAAAGTAGACATTCTGCCATGGAATGCCACTATTGAACGTGGTTATCGGGGAAAGAAAGGGACAGTGCTGGCATCGGGTCCCTTGCTTCTGCAGAATGGCACGGTCTGTTCGTGGGAAGAATGCAGCGAGTCATTCATTACCACCAAGCATCCCCGTAGTGCGCTTTATGTAACAAAAGATGCTGTGGTATTCCTGACCGCAGACGGACGCTCGCCAGGGAATGCCATTGGTGTGAACATTCCTGAACTGGCGCATCTTATCAGAGTGCTTGGCGGACGCGATGCCATTAATCTGGACGGCGGCGGTTCCACAACATTGTGGATGGGTCAGGGAGAGAATGCCGGCGTACTGAATTGCCCCTCGGACAACCGTAAGTTTGATCACGAAGGCGAACGCAGCGTGTCCAATGCCATTTTTGTCAGGAAGTAGAGGGGGAATAAGAGAATCTCGGGCGCAGTACGCTCCTTTCTCTACTGCCTTTAGTAACCTTTCACCGCGGACAGATCCTGAAATTTGCGATTGAACGAGCGCAAAGCCAAGCTTGCTTGAGCTATGCCGAGTGTGAGCAAATTGAACAGTGTTAAACGAGTTATTCGCTCATCGTTAATCGTTCATCGTTCTCTCCCCCCACAACAATGTCCCGTCCGCAGCCTGTCCGGCGGCATCCACACTGATTTGTGTCGTGCGCGCGTTATTATATAAGGTAACGGTGGCCTTTCCGTCCTTGTCCAGCATCAGGTTCGGGTTCCAGTACAGTGTGCGGCGGTAGTCCTTTACGCTGTCGGGCGGAGTCTGCTTGCTGTAGTCGGGACTATAGAACTCGGCAGGGTAGGCAAAGCCGGGAAGGATATATCGGCGGTCACGATAGATTACACGATGCTCCTCGTTGGGATGAGGGAACTTGCCCAAATACGTTTCCGGCAGATTGGAACCTTTGTATCGGTTGCTACCTTCAAGACGCGGACAATAATCTGTATATAAACCATATTTATCTATAGCAAAATCTTCTCTGTCATTTACCATATCCTGCATGTAGGAAAGATATGTCAGCTTTCTTCCTAATTGTAAGTTCTTCTGGAAGTAAACTTTCAGATATTTCGGGTGATAGGCAGAATCTTCAGGAACGGAAATGTTTTCTTGTAATTTGGTAACACGATCATACCCATAAATCTCATATAATCTCTCTCTGTTGCCGTCCGCTTCTGGATCAACTGCACAATATGGGGCATCAAGACCGTAATCCCCTACAAAGATTCTTGTAACAGGGGCAAATAACATTCCCGAATCATAGTGGCGGTTTTTTGCTTCATAAGCATCTATCAGATATGCCGGTTGCGATTCTTTAAACTCCCTCAATCCTCTAATGCGTTTACCTTGCACATATACTTCTTCTATCTGCGTAGTACTATCATTTATTTCTATTCTTTTTGCCCCCTCAGCCTTTCCGTGCACTGAAATATTTTCCTGATAAAAGTTGTAATTTTTAACGAAGTTCGGGTAAGGAAATGATACCCTGACAAAATTGTCTGCAGTTTCAGTTCTAAATTTTCTCTTTTTGTTCTCAGGCAAATCTGCAGCATTTGTCAGCATCTGTATCCACATATATTCCTCTTCGGGCTTCCATTTTGAGGTATCTGCAGCAGACAGAAAGAACACTCCTTGACCATAGAAGCGTGGAAGTTGAATTCGGAACAATCCTTGACGAGTTTCCGTTTCACCCACAATGGCTTTATCTTCCTGCGGATGTATCAACTCTGCATGCACCCTTACTTCACGTTCCAGTTTCGTTTTCAAACCGTATTCCTGTTTATACGCCTTCCATGAATCTACTTCCGAGCGAATAGACTCTTCTACTTCTTCAGTTGCTTCTTCCGCTACGCTTTCATCCACAGATTCATTTTTCTGCAGACTTACGGATTCATCTTTTGCTCTATAAGGGGATTCGGGCGCACGTTCGATTTTTCGGTCTTGCTCTTTCTTTTCCTCTCTAATTCTTTCAATTCTATTATGCATATGTTCCACGTCAAAGTCGAACACAGAACCCATGATGATGGGGGCTTTCTCTGCCGGCTGCGTAAGTTCCCATTCCCCTGTCAGCGCCATGTCCTTCCATTCGAACCTGCGCCATCCCTGTGTCATCATCAGCAGGTCCAATGCCTGGCGGTGTTCCTTGTCATCCTTATGGAAGTACCAGCCCGGTTCGGGAATGAAGCCTTTTATCTCGCTTGCCAGGAGCATTTCCGTCATGATGTTGCCGTTGTCGTACAGACTTTCAGTCTGGAATCCGTCACGCACCGCCACGGAGATGGGCGTATCCTTCTGCCGGGCTTCAATCTGCAGGCTGATTCTCTCATAGGGCCTGTATTCCTCCTTTTCCGGTTTCATGGACAGCGTGGGGCTTTCCATTCCCTTT
>JAGBGU010000053.1 GCA_017935785.1 Bacteroidaceae bacterium | reverse complement strand
TAAGGTACAGATGTTTATAATAATAACGCAAAGATAGCAATATTATTGTGTACGGCCAAAAACAAGAAAAGCGTGTAACTCATTGAGCTACACGCTTTCCATTTGATATTGTATTCTTATTTCTCTATGTGCTTATTTCACAACCTCAAAAGCTGCGTCCCATAGGCCGTCAGCCACCAATGGAGTCTGTTGGTCGTTAGAATGCGTGTACTCTGTCCAGTTAAGCATTACGATTTTTACGTTGTCGTTGCCATACCGTTCTTTGAGCCATTTGCCTTGGCGGTGATAGTCCTTTCCTTCAAAAGTGGCATTTAGAGCGTGAGGATGATTGGTTATAATCAAAGCCTTTCGCTTGCCGTTCTTGGGTTTCTGTTTTGCATACATCTTGGCAAAATGGAAACACATCGTTGAGTCACGATATGCACAAGCGGGAGAGTAGTCAAATTTTCTGTATTCCTCAGCAGTCTTTATTTTCTTCCATGAAAAATTGCAATCCGTCAGTCCTAACGTAATCTTATTCTTGCTACTACGATTGATTTCATAGAGTCCCCGCAAAAACTGGACACGATTGTACTTATCCCACAAGGGATTGAAATCTTCGTTGCGAAGATATGTGTAAAGGGCCTCGTTGAATGCTTTGTCGCTTTTGTACCTTCCACAGAGTAATTTGTTTGCATTCTTTGTCCTGTTTACACACCCGACCTCGGTATACACATAGCCTATCTCTTTGGCAAATCGCGGGTCTCTCAACAAGTCTAGTATCAGTTCGTACTGCGTGGTGTCCCTGTGGTCTCGCTCGCCAATTACGACAATATCGGATTTCTCAAACAAATTGAATATATAGTCAACAGGATTACAATTATTGCCTTTTATATAATTGACATAATCATTTAATTCCGAATTTTGGGCATAGCTTGTTATCGCACACCCTGCTATGATTATTAAAAGGATTGTCTTTTTCATTTATAATGCTTTAATTTTTATGGATAGAGTCGTCTCAATCCAGCTGCAAAAATACAAAAAAAAGTCGTAATAAAATATTCTACGAGCGAATTGTTACGCTTTAGGAAGTGTTTTTAGTGTATGGGGGTTACTTTATCAATTGTGGTTGTTGATTGGCTCTCAGTAATCTAAAGTCGTAAAGTCATCCTGACCATACTTCATTCTATACGTCATCCTGAATTTAGTTAAGAATCTCACAGCGAGCCGTTTCTATAACCTCACCGCGGACAGATGCTGAAATTTGCGATTGAGCAAGAGCAGAGCCAAGATTGCTTGGGCTATGCCGAGCGTGAGCAAATAGAACAAAGTTAAACAAGTTATTCGCCTTCGCTCATCGAAATATCTTTAATCGTATAAGGTATGGTCAGCATGACATTTGTGTGTGTCAAAAAAACAGAGACGGTTTTCTGTAGGCGTATGTCTTGGCTTCCACGGACTTAAAAGTCCGCGGCTATTTAACTTCGCGTCTTTCAGACGCCATCTATGTACGGACATTATAAAAACCGGAGGCTTGAAAGCCCCCGGCTATTCATGTTCCCGTCTTCCAGACGTTTCCTTTTTCCGTAATTATATATAAACGAGGGCGTCTGAAGGACGCGATGCCCGAAAGGGCGAATAGCCGCGGGTTCTTGAACCCGTGGTACTCAAGCGTATCCCACACATCCGCCGTCTGCAAAGACGGGAATCGGCAACGGTTTGTTGTACAAGGTAGGGAAACCCTATTCCGTTCCATCGGATATGCTGATTTTTTTCGCTTGCTTAATCGTCCCTTTGGCATCATCTTGCCCTATAGAGACGTCACACGAAAAGAGAAAAATATGTTCTTATGTTCTTTTGTCAAAAAAATAATCCGTGTACCATTAAAAATCTTTACAAAACCATATTTCCGGAGGAATCCAGTTGGAAAGCCGGAAATGACCAGTTGGAAAAATATTATTTCCCAACTGGAAAATTATTTTTTCTCAGTTGGAAATTTATTTTTTCCCAGTAGGGCTGTATTTTAAGGTGAATCAGGTTTGTTTTTGAACTATATTTGGTTAATTTCTGTTCATATTGAAACCACATGTGATTGGTGGGCAGAAGTAAAAAAGTTTGACAATCAGTTCTTGGACTCTAAACGGTTAAATCCAAAACAAAGTCCGTTGTCTGTTTCCGTTCTTATTTAACCCAAATCGACCATTAGCGTGTAAGAGCCTATTGACTGGTTTGGGTTAAAAAGGTCTGCAGAACTTCATGAACAGGACAGATGCCGACGGCGAAGAGCTGTGAGAACACTTTCAGAAGCAATGGGATTAAGTCCGCGGAAGGTGGTTCTGCTCTTCAATTCAGAAAGTGGCATGGTGAGTAGTAGTTTGGCAATACATTCATCAGCAAACGTTTTTATCAATCATACGGTCATTAATTCCTGCCCAAGCAGACGAAGAGTTTGTCTGATTTGTGCTTTTCTTTCTTCGCTTGGCACCTTTATGCCATATATAAATTTGGCAAGCAGACTTTTGTGGACACCCATACTTCGTGCCACTTCAGAGATATTTAACTGGGGGAACCTATGGAAAATTTTTGCAATTTCGTTGTCATAGTCTGGTTCTTCTGTCTCATAGAAATTACTGATATGAATGTCTTCGTCTATTTCTTCCCATCTGATGGCGTTGCCAAATCTGCCAATTTTGAAGGATAGCCGTTGGCCTTCTGTAGCATCCTTCAACGTTGGAAATGCTTCCAATGGCCGACTAAGTGTCTGCCCTTCGTCTGTCGTAATCCATATTCTGCCAGAATCAAACCAAAGTTTTTCAATTTTAGCCATAGTAGTATGTCTTATATTATTCACCGTGAAATTCTTTCCACTTTTCTATGAATTCTTCTTTGTATTGTTCAACAATGCATATAGCCCTTTTGATGTCTTTGGGTTTGATGCCATTGTTTTCAACTAATTCTATTTCTGGCTCAAGGGCAATCTTTGCGATTCCGTCTCCATTTTCCAAATGAACATGGATTGGTAGATGTTCATTGGCGAAGAAATAGAATCTTAATCCGAATATTACTAATATTGTAGGCATGCCTGCTCTGTGTTTTATAATATGCAAATATAGACTTTAATTCTGATACCTCAAAACTTATTTAATGAATATTGGCGCTTGGTGCCTTTTTTATATCTATACACCAATAATTAGGGCGTTTGATTATTTTGAAACAGGCAGAGAATAAGCTAAGTGTTCCGATTGTTTATGAAAGTGTGCTGACAGACGGTCTATTATAATTCAATGTGTAATATCCCCTTCAACATAATACACACCTTCTTTGACATCCAAAGTCTTGCCTTTCAGATGCTGGCGGTTCCCCAGGTGGTCATATACCTTGATGCGGCTGTGTTTCTTTATCCGCACCGTTTTGTTTCCTGTGGGCGCCCACAGGGCATGTACCGCAGTGCCGTCCGGACGGCTCCATGTAGCGTGGTACAGGCCGTCGGTTACTGTCAGCGTGGGGCGGGTGCTTCCGTCGGGACACATTTCCGTCAGGGTGCGGTAGGCCTTCATGGCCGGCTTGTCGCTAAGGTCGCTGTGCAGCAGCCCGAAGTTGTCTTCGCTGTAGGCCGGGTCTTTCTCGCGGCTGCGCAGGTTGTACCAGAACACCTTGTCCACTCCGTAAGAGAAGGCAATGAGATAGAGCCGTGGTACGCGCCGTGCCTGTTCGGCCTCCTTGTTGCTGGATATTTTGGCATACATGCGGGTCTGGAAGATGATGTTGCCCTTCAGTTCGCTGTTCAATTTGTATATGCCGGCAATGGGGTAGCGCAGATGTGCGGTTCCGGCCGAAATGAGGGGGATGAGGCTGTCCCCAGGATGCAGATTGGCGTCGGACAGGTAGCGGGCCGGCGAGTCCTTGGTGGGAGTCCATCCGTATGAGAATGCAATGTCCGTGTTCCTTTCGCAAAGGGGCGGCACTTCGGTAAGCGGTTCCCGGCTTGCGGGGGCTTCCCACCGTGTGGCTGGCGCCATGTGCAGCTGCCGGTAAAGGCTTGTGCCCAGCTCTTTCCGGTTCAGGAAGATGCCGTCGGGGGTATGGGCGTCGTAATAGAAGGGCATTCCGCCGGCCAGGACAATTGTTCCTCCCCTGCGCACATAGTCGAGCAGGGCAGGGAAGCGGGTGCCGGGGAAATATTCGTCGGCGGCAGCCACCAGCACGGGCACGTCCCTGACGGAAAGTCCCTGGAGCTGTTGAAGGGAGATGAAGGCCACCCGGCGGAAGTGGGGGCGGAGCAGGTAGTCGGCATCATCATCCGTAAGCACATTGTATCCGCTTTCCGCGTCGCGCAGCACGCCCACCGCAGTCTTCCGAGGCTCTTTGCCGATGCGCTTGAGCGCGGCAGGCAGCAGGTCGGAAAGGAAACCGGCGGAGTTCTGGCGGTCGTTGGCCGTGTGCATACCGCATTCGGTAAGCCACACCGGACGTTCCCACCCGTCGCGGTTCATGGTTTCCTTAAGCCGTTCAAAGCAGGGGATGAGTCCTTCTGGGGTAAAATACGTGTGAAAGTTGAACACGTCGCAGTATTTCCATCCGCCCAGACGGGAGAAGTCGCTGAGGAAAGGCTCGTGCAGTTCGCCGAATCCGCTTGTCAGCACCACGTTCTTGGGGTTTACTTTCTTCAGGGTCTCGTAGGTGGTTTTCAGTACGCCTACGTATTTGCGGCACAGGTCATCCACCCCTCTGATAAGGTTCACTTCGTTCTGTGCCTCCCAGTGTGTGATGCGTCCGTCGTAGGTCTTGGCCATCATTTCCACCAGTCGGGCGTATTGCGGATCGTCCCATGACTGTTTGCCCATACGGGTAAGGATGCCCAGCAGGTTCGTTCCGTAATGGTCCGTACTGTTAAGGACGTTCCGGAACAAGTCGGGGTTGGCGGTGGTGTACGAGGTAAAGAAGTTGCCGAAGTCCAGATCCGACCGCACCCAGCCTATACCGGCATTCCGTGCAATGTCCAGCTCGTTGTCGCGAATCTCGTAGTCCCATCCCGGACGGGTGATGTGGGTGCATACGCCATAAGGGTTGTCCAGCCGCGGGGTGCAGGGGAAATAGGGCTGCGCCACAGCTTGCATAAGGCAGCCAAGCAATGCGATAAGGGAGAACAGTCTTGTCATGAGTCGGTATTTAGAATGATTTCCTCACAAAGATAGGCATTTTTATCGGGAAAAGGAAAGCGTTATGCACGATTGTGGCGCTGTGTGATGCTTTTATGTTAATATAAATGTGTCCGGAACTTGTTTATTTGGAAGATTAGGGATATTTTTGCAGTGTTATCAAGGAAAAAACAGCATGAAGAGCAAGGAAATGTATGACTGTCTGATTGTGGGCTCCGGACTGATGGGTGCCACATTCGCACATCTTGCCACACGGTTGGGCAAGCGTTGTCTGGTCATTGACAAACGGCCCAATCTGGGGGGTAATCTTTATTGCGAGCAGGTGGAGGGAATCAACGTACACAAATACGGCGCGCACATCTTCCACACCTCCAACAAGGAAGTGTGGGACTTTGTGAACTCCATCGTGGAATTCAACCGTTACACCAATTCGCCCGTGGCCAACTACAGGGGAACGCTCTACAACCTGCCTTTTAACATGAATACGTTTAACCGGCTGTGGGGTGTGACCACACCGGCCCAGGCCGAGGCAAAGATTGAGGAACAGCGCAGAGAGGCTCTGAAAGCGCTGGGCGGAAGGGAACCGCAGAATCTGGAGGAACAGGCGCTTACGCTGGTGGGACGGGACATCTTCGGCATCCTCATCAAGGAATACACCGAAAAGCAGTGGGGACGCAAGTGCAGCGAACTGCCGGCCTTTATCATCAAACGGCTGCCTGTGCGCATGGTTTTTGATAACAACTATTTCAACGACCGTTACCAGGGAATACCAGTCGGGGGATACAACAGGCTGATAGAAGGTCTGCTCCGGGGCGTGGAATGCCGGACGGATACGGACTTCTTCCGGTCGCCCTACCGCGAATGGAGGAAATATGCAAGAAAGCTGGTCTATACCGGTGCCATTGACGAGTTCTTCGGTTATGCGCTCGGACGGCTCGACTGGCGCACGGTTACGTTCCGTACACGGGTGGAGGACACCCCCAACTACCAGGGCAATGCGGTGGTGAACTACACCTCGCACTGCGAACCCTATACGCGCATCATCGAACACAAGCATTTTGAGATGTTCGGCCCCGATGTGTATGCTTGCCCCAAGACAGTGGTGAGCGAGGAGTATTCCACGGAGTACAAGCCCGGTATGGAACCTTATTACCCGGTGAACGATCCGCGCAACACCGGTCTGCTGCAGAAGTACATGGAGCTGGCCGCCCGGGAAGAGGACGTAATCTTTGCCGGCCGTCTGGCCGAATACAAATACTATGACATGGCGCCCACTATAGAACGCGCCATGCAATTGGTCAGGATGGAGAAGGGATTGTAGGGCCGCCAAGCGTGCAGCGAAACACCGGAGAATAGAGAGGAAAAAGAGTTTTCTGTTCTACTTTTTATTTAGAAGGCGCTAAGCTTTTTGGGGCATTTGTGGTTAAGAGTTCAATTTTTTTGTTGCAAATTGTTTCATATCCATAATATTTCTGCCAAATAAGTGACGTGAAAATAATAACGTGCTTCAATTTTCGGCTTTATCATATTGTTATTGAATAAAAACATCTATCTTTGCATCAAGTAACCATAAAAAGCAGATGCGTATGACACAGATTCTTGTTACATTAGATGATAATTCCATAGCTCCGAAGATAATGAAAGCTATTGAAATGTTGAAAGGAGTGGTAAATATTTCTCTCTATAAAGAAGTAAAAGAAGAAACAACAACTCCTTCCCAACAAGTCTATTCCCAACGCATCCAACGTCTTCGTGGTGTAGCCAAAGGAATAACTCAACAACAAATAGAAGAAGATGACCGTTTAGCTTATCTCATGAATAAATGAAAAGGATATTTTTAGACACGAATGTCATTCTAGACCTCATTTTAGAAAGAGAAGGTGCAGAAGATGCTGCCAGTGTCCTTCAACTTGGGGAAAACGGCGAAGTAGATTTAGAGGTGTCTTTTTTGACGATGGCAAATGCTGCATATATTGCTCGTAAAGGACACACTCAGGAACAACTTTACAGTATTATTGCAGATTTGTCAGCTTTGTTAAAAACACTGCCAATGGATGAATATCAGTTAAGGCAAGCATTGCTTCATCCGGCAACAGACTTTGAAGACATGTTACAATATCAATGCGCCATGGCGAATCATTGTGACATCATTTTAACCAGGAACTGCAAACATTTTGATTTTGCACAGATTCCAGTGTTAACCCCTTCTGATTATTTATCCCAAATTATGGAACAAAACTCCTAATATGCGTCTGGAGGACGCGAAGTCCGAAGGGCGAATAGCCGCGGGTTCTTGAACCCGTGGATTCAAATAGCTCCCTATAATGCCGTCTGGAAGACGGGAAACGGCAACGGCCTTTAACGTTGAACGAATATCACTTAAGGGAGGTTTTAAAAATTATGCCACGTTGCCGTTCCGCGTCTTTGACTTCGTCCAAATTGCTCACGTTGACTTTGTCTTCCTCCTCCTTACAAGGCATAGTATGCAAGCATCCTCTGCTCTTGCCTCGTTCGTCGGTTCGGCATAGCTCAAGCAAGCTTGGCTCTACTCTCGCTCAATCGCATTTTTACAGACACCTTATTGTGTGGACGTAAGGAACCGGAGGCTTAAAAGCCCCCGGCTATTTAACTTCCCGTCTTCCAGACGTTCTTCGTTCACCGTTCAAAACAGAAGGGAAGCCAAATTTTTCAGGTGTCATTAAGCATAGAATATCAGTGCATTGTGTTTATAAGGCGGTATCATTAAAATGTAAACGGATTTACCCTTAAGTGTAAATGGATTTACATAGTGATGTAAGTGCGTTTACATAGAAGAGTAAATCCATTTACATCGTGATGTAAAAATCGGGGCTGCGAAGAGGGACCCGTTTTGTCCCCTTTATGGTGGGGACGGGCAAAGAGGCTTTCTGGTTTCCTTTGGCAGCCGGCACAATCGGAGGGTTGGTGATGTCTGTAATAGGCATCTTCATCTATCTGCCGGTCTTTACGTTAAAGGCAAACAGGAAATAATATCGTTCATTGTTCCCTTCTCCCGTTCAATTCAGGGGGAATGGTTAGTTTGTGAAGTGATATTAAATCTTGATTCACGGCGTATTGCATTTACATGGTTATGTAAATCCATTTACATCACGATGTAAAAAATGGGGCGGAACAGACTTATTTGATAATGCCTAATTTCTCTTTTGTTCCATCCAAATAAGCATTCCATAATTTGGGTATATCGGACCAGAACCATGCTTTTGAAAAAGGAGCAGTAAAGAATGCCGTAACTATATAGCCGAGGACGTTAATGAAACTTCTCAGGTATTTGACACTCCATGTCTGACCGTAATGATGGTTTAAATAAGCGGAATTCCGTACTTGATAGAACCTTTTCCATTTTTTCTTTTGTGACCGTACAGCCCAGGAGTCTTGACTGAAAAATTTATGTTTGTCCATAAGCGCCTGTGGTACATATAGTATCTTAAAACCGGCCTGGATGGTGCGGATGCAATAATCTGTGTCATCGCAGAAGATGAACAGGTCTTTATTTGGAAGCCCTATTTTTTCCACGACCTCACGTCTGATAAAGGGACCTTCAAAAGCTGTTCCGGCAATAAAGGTTGGCGATGTGACTTGTTCGTTGACAAGCCGTTGGCGGTACATGGATTTAAACGGACGGGTCAAATTGTATCCTTGGAAGTCATGACAGAATATTTTGCCGTCCATTATTCTTCTTGGCGCTAAAATTCCAATGTTTTTGTCTGTGGCGTTTTCCAAAAGGTTTTTCAAACAATCGGTCCTGGGGAAAACATCGTCGTCCATGCACCAAATCCAGTCTGCACCCATGTTATACGCATGTTTTATGCCGGTGTAGAAACCACCGGAACCGCCTACGTTCTTCTGATGAATGACAATAAGGTCTGGTTGTGAGTCCAACCATTCTTTTGTGCCGTCTGTTGAACCGTTGTTGATGACAATAATGCCAAATGGCTGATTGGCGCGTACGGATTCAATGCTTCGCTTGAGCAACTCTATTCGGTTGAATGTGACGATGACAACAAAAACCTTCATTGTGGAGTGTGTTTTATTCGGGACTGTTTGTGAATTCGTTCTTTTCCTGATAGGGCTGCAGGCTTCTGAAATGCCTCATCAGTTGATAGCATTTTTCTGTGTCGAAGCCACGCTCCTTAGCGTATTCTTCTGCAATCCAACCGTGCATTTGCGCCGTGGCGGGGAGCCGTTCAAGATTTTTGCAGCCGGCCTTCATGTCGAGCGATCCGAATCTCATACGGTTAAGGTCGACCAATTCTATGCGGATTTTTCCATTCTCGTCCCAGTCAAAAAGAATATTCCCTCTGCCATAATCGAGATGGGCAACACCATTATTGTGAAGAACGGCCGTTACATGTCCGATTTCGCGGAGGATCATTTCTTCATTTTCAAAAGATTGTGTAAAAAGTTGGTCGTAGCGGAACCTGCATTTGGATTTGAGTGTAATAAGAAAACTTTTTGAGAAAAACAGGCCTTGGCGTATGTTGATGTATCCGACAGGTTGTGGAGTGCCGATACCAATGTCTATCAGTGTCTGTGCATTTCTGAATGCTCTCATCGCTTTTGAATGCCTCAGAAAACCGTATATGCATTGGTTTATGATGTTTGGCTTTTTATATGCTTTTACAATAAAAGTGTCCTCCCTATATGTGATTTCCCGGAGTTTGTTTCTACCGTCATGTATAAGGAACCCTTCGCCTGTTGAAAATCTTTCAGGCAGGGAATACATGAAATCTCTGAGGTGTTCATATTGAGGATGAAGATAGAGAGTGGTAGGGTGCAGAGAACAAATCTGTTTTTCTGTAATCATATCTTGTCCAGTCCTTTTGTGAATTTAAGCCAATAGTATTTCAGCGGATTCTTGTATTTCAACTGTTTCCAGGGGCGGCTCTGGTGGGGGCGGTGCAGTACGGGCAGGGTGGTGAAAAGGTAGTTGCGCAGGCCCAGCGCTTGCGACTGGTGCGAGATGGTTACATCGAACCAGTTCTTTTCAGGGTTCAGTTGATGGAAATCGAATTGACTGAGCAGGGTGGGGGTGAGCAGCGAACAGCAGAAGCTGCAGTGCTTCTTGGTCTCGTATTCCTGGTTCTCCCGGCCTTTGGCATAAAGGTAGGGATAGTTGATGTCTCCGTTCCCGTCCACGGTAACGGCGGCGGCTATGCCACAGTCCTTTCGTGTTTTTGCCCCGTCGAACAGACGCTGAAGGGTATCGGGCTTTACGGTAACGTCGCTTTCCACAATGCACAGGCCGGCGTTTTGTTCCAGCGCCTCGCGTTGCGCCATTTGCAGCACCAGCAGATAATTGGGCGAGGGGTGGTCTGTCAGATCGCAGATGTTCACCAGTCTGAAACCATACTTTTCCGCCTCTTTTTCAAGGATGGCAGTATTCTCCGCAGTGGAGTTGTCATTGTATATGGTGTACGAGTGCGGCGTGGTAATCCGACTCTCCATAATGGCATGTATGGTATCCAGTGTGGTCTGGATGGAATCCTTGACCGGTGTGATGATGAGGAGCTTTTCCATTTTGAATTTGTATTTACCGTGCAAAAGTAGCCATTTCTTTCCATTTCAGCCCTTCTTTTTCTTTGAAAAATGGAAGATAAGTTGTCAAATTCTTCATGGTCTCGATAAAAATGTGTTTCTTTGCAGTATGAAAAAGATTCGTATTATATTTGTCATCATATTATTCCTTTTGGTAATCTATTCCCTGTGGGCATGGTTCCAAGTGGGCAGCCGACCGGACAAGATTGGGCTGCACAGGTGCAATTCTTTGGAAAAGCTGGAAGAGAAGGGTGGGGAATATGCCTTGATTGAGGTGGATGTCTGTATCCGCGAAAACGGACGGATGGACGTTACGCATGATGAGGACACCACCTTCGGGCTGGACATTGCCCCTTATTTCGCTTATCTTCAGCAGCATGACGGAAACAGAATGTGGATGGACGTGAAGAATCTGGACGAGGAGAACAAAGAAGCGTTCTTTCTTAGCCTTGACAGCCTTTGCCGCACTTATGACATTGCTCACGAACGTCTGATTATTGAGAGCCGCAGATGGGACCTGATGCGCCTGTTGACCATTCATGATTTCTATACGTCGTATTATGTGGACGCGCCCAAGCCTTCCGAACTGACCCGTTTCCAGACGGACAGTGTGATTACCCGTCTGGACCGGGTGGCGGCAAGCGGATGTGTCAGGGCCTTGTCATTCCCGGGCTGGTGGTACATGACGTTGCGCGGACAGTACAAGGACCGGGACATTGAGTTCCTGACCTGGAAACACCGCTCCGTCCAGTGGGAGGTGTTTTTGCATCCCGTAGGAAAAATGATGCTGGCAGATGACCGTCTCAAGGCCATTCTGGTAAAAGACAAGGGTCGTTATCACCGTTGATGAGATGAAAAGGTTTCTGTTACAATTGGCTGTCTTGCTGGGCGTACATGTGCTGGGACTTCTTGTGCTGGCCGTGCTGCGCCTTGTCCTTTTTGTGGCGGGACATTCCATGCTCAGCGCGGATTCTGCGGGAAAGGCCGGTCTGCAAAGTCTTGCATTCCTGCACGGATTGTGGTTTGACAATGTCATTGCCTGTTACATACTCATTGTGCCGTTGGCGGTGATTCTCCTCTCCTGCGCAATAGGGTTGCGAAGCCGTCTTCCGCTTGTCTGCTCCGTGCGCTGGATGCAGGCGCTCTGGGGAGTGGCCTTTGCGGTAAGTGCCGCCAATATCCCTTATTTCCTGTATTTTTTCAAGAATATCAACAGCAGTATCTGGAATTGGGCAGAATACGGGACAACCACCTTCGGGATGCTTTTTGGCGAGGCATCGTACTATCCGCCCATGCTCGCCTTCATTGTGCTGCTGACGGTTTTCATTTGGGCCAGTAACAGATGGATGCGGCAGTTTGTTATGCCGGCCCCTTCTTCGCGGTTCCTTGCCAGACTGCCGGCGTTGGCTTTGGGGCTGGCCTGTATCGGACTTTGCCTTTTCGGGATACGGGGACGCAGGGGGTACAATCCCATTAAGGTAAGTGCCGCCTACTATTGTCAGGACCCGTTCCTGAACCAGTTGGGGGTGAACCCGGCCTTCAACCTGCTGACCAGTACGCTGGACGACTTCCGCCCGGAAAATGCCCTGCTCCATCTGATGGACAATGCCGAGGCTCTCGACAGAACACGCGCCTATCTGAAGCGTCAGGGACCGGAGGACGCACCGCTGCAATACGAACTGCAACCGGCGGACACCATTAAGGGGAAACGCAATGTGGTACTGATTTTCATGGAGTCCATGAGCGCCGACTTTATGCAGGCATTCGGTCAGAAGCAATGCCTGACGCCTTTTCTGGACAGTCTGTACCGTAATAGTCTGAGCTTTGCCAACTGTTATTCTGCCGGCATCCATACCAACCACGGACTGTATGCTACGCTCTACTCCTATCCGGCACTGATGTACCGCAATCTGATGAAGGGTAGCAACATCCCGACATATTCCGGACTGCCCACGGCATTGCGCGAGGCCGGATACCGCAACCTCTTCTTTATGACGCACGAAAGCCAGTATGACAACATGAACGCCTTTCTGCGCACCAACGGATATGACGAGATTTATGCGCAGGAGAACTATCCCAAGGAGCAGGTGGTGAACAGTTTCGGCGTGCAGGATGACTATATGTACCGTTATGCCCTGAAGGTGCTGGACCGTTTTGACGGCAAGTCCGAACCGTTTTTTGCCACGCTGCTCAGCATCAGCAATCACCCACCCTATGTGATTCCCGAACACTTCCGCCCGAAGTCGGAGGACGAGGAAACACAGATTGTGGAATATGCCGACTGGGCCTTGCGCCTGTTCTTTGATGAGGCTCGCAAGAAGCCCTGGTATGCCAATACCGTATTTGTGCTCATCGGCGACCACGGCAAACTGGTGGGCGAGGCGGAAAGCGTCAACCCCGAAAGCTACAACCATGTGCCCCTGATGATTCATGTGCCTGGGGGAACACCGCAAATCCGCCGGGAATGGGCTTTGCAGATGGATGTACAGCCCACGCTGCTGGGCTTGCTGGGGATTGGCGCTCGGCAGCACAACTTCGGTGTGGACCTGAACAGGACAAAGCGTCCCTGTGCCTTCTATACGGCGGATAATGTAATCTGCGCCCGTGACAGCAGCCGGTTCTACGTATACGAACCTTCTACCGGACAGGAACATTTCTACAGGGACGGGAAGAATGCGGACGGTGCGGACAGCATCTTCAGCGAGATGCGCAATTATCTGTTCAGCATGATTCAGAGCGCACAATATCTGTTACAACAAGGAAAGACCACAGTCCGATGAAGAAACGTGCAATAGGCGAGATGTTGAGATTCGTTGTGGTGGGCGTGCTTGCCACACTTCTTCATTATGGTCTGTATTATGCGCTCATGTATGTGGTCTGGGCCACACTGGCTTATGCCGCAGGCTATGTCCTGAGTTTTGTCTTTAACTTTTTTGCCACCGCATATTTTACCTTCCGTACCACCCCCACCTGGAAGCGTCTGGCGGGAATGCTGGGCGCGCACGGCATAAACTTCCTGCTCCATATGGCCCTTTTCCAGTTGTTCCTGTGGGCGGGAATCAGCAAGACGCTGGTGCCGCTGCCTGTCTATGCCATTGCCGTTCCGGTAAATTTTCTTTTGGTAAGATATGTGTTCAAATCCCTGAAGTCTCACGCTAATACAATCAGTGCCTAAAAAATGATTTACATCGTTGTCCCCTGCTATAATGAAGAAGCGGTTCTGGAAGAAACCACTCGCCAACTGGCTGCAGTCATCAAGAATCTTGTACGTCCGGCGCGCATCCTGTATGTGGATGACGGAAGCCGCGATAATACGTGGAACCTCATCCAGCGCCTTAGCGAAGAGTATGGCTTGGTCCGCGGCGTCCGGCTGGCGCATAACGTGGGACACCAGCAGGCATTGTGGGCAGGCATGGAGCATGTGGCTGCCGAAGCGGAGGCCATAGTGTCCATTGATGCAGACCTGCAGGACGATGTGGATGTGATAGGACGCATGGTCATGGATTATACAGAGGGGGCCGACGTTGTCTACGGCGTGCGTGCCGACCGCTCTTCGGACAGTTTCTTCAAGAAGTGGACGGCGCAGGCCTTCTACGGACTGATGAAGGCACTGGGGAGCGAGACGGTATATAACCATGCTGATTTCCGTCTGCTGAGCCAAAGGGCGCTGGCGGCACTGCTGGCTCATCAGGAACGCAATTTGTATCTGCGCGGCATGGTGCCTTTGTTGGGATTCAATGTCAGGATGGAATATTACAACCGCAAGGAACGCCAAGCCGGCGAGTCCAAGTATCCCCTGTCCAAGATGCTTTCATTGGCGGTGGACGGCGTTACCAGTTTCAGCGTCAAGCCGCTGCGTCTAATCTTCATACTTGGCGTTGTCTTCATCCTTATTGCATTAGGGGTTATCATTTGGGCGTTGGCGGAACATGTGCGTGGCAATACAATACAGGGATGGACCTCGCTGCTCGTCTCCCTTTGGTTTGTGGGCGGAACGTTCCTGCTGGCCCTGGGCGTCACGGGCGAATACATAGGAAAGATTTATAAGGAGGTAAAGCACCGTCCCCATTATTTTGTCATGGACGAGGTGGGGAAGTAGGTTCCGCTCTGTCGGACAGCATCTCTTGTCTGAAAAATACGGTTCTGCGTGTCGGGAAAAGGCGGCAGAACCGTATTTTTTATAGTTCGTGGCGCTCTGAAGGCCCAACAGGCTCAAAAACACGTTTTCCGTATTCGGGTAGGCATTGTGTCATTTTGAAATTATACTTTCGCAGTGTGTGGAAATGGAATTTCATTTTGAAATTATACTTTCACAGTGTGTGGAAATGGAATTTCATTTTGAAATTGTACTTTCGCAGTGTGTGGAAATGGAATTTCATTTTGAAATTGTATCTTCGCAGTGTGTGGAAATGGAATTTCATTTTGAAATTGTAACTTCGCAGTGTGTGGAAATGGAATTTCATTTTGAAATTGTAACTTCGCAGTGTGTGGAAATGGAATTTCATTTTGAAATTATATCTTCGCAGTGTGTGAAAATGAAATTTCATTTTGAAATTATATCTTTGCAGTGTATAAAGTCTGTTTTTAGATTGAGACGGGAGAAAATGTCCGACGAAAGTGGGTCACGAGTGTGTTCCGGCGCTTTCCCCGTTTCACAAGAGCCGGAACACGTTTTTTGCGGTTGTTTTTGATTTCTTTAAACATATTTTAGAATCCGATTCAGGTTCATACCGGAAGTTTTTTGGACTAAATGTTGTGCAAGTTTGTGAATTTTTGTTATATTTGCATCATATAGAGTGAATTTCATTTAATTTTTAACCAAAAATCAAGAAAAATCATGAAACGTAGATTTTTGTCGTTGATGACCACTGCAATGATAGCGGCGACTTCGTGGGCGCAAGTTCCACAGGCCGACTTGCTGGATGTGGTGTTCAAAACGGACGGAACGGCCGAGGACGTTTCCGCCATGAAGAACGAGGTGAAGGCCATTGGTACGCCAACGGTAAAGCAAAGCCTCAAGTATGGCATCAATACAGCATGCCTTAGTGACAATGTGTGGGGTTTCATCCCTCAGAGCTATTTCCGTGTGGACTACGAAGAAAACCAGGCTTTCCGCGATGCGCTGAAGGACGGATTTACCTGGGAGGTGCTGGTTCGTCCGGTAAGTAAGATTATCGACGTAAGCTCTGAACAGGCGGCAATCCTTTCAACAAACGAAGGCGGTGGCGGCCAGATTTTTGTAGGAAACGGCAGCCAGAGCTACCAGATTTCGTTTGAAGCCAACGTGGGCGGAAAAGCCCAGATCGTACCGAGCGGTATCGTTCCCGAGAGCGGCAAGTATTACCACATTGTGGCTGTGCACAATCCCGAAAAGAGCGTGATGAACGTTTACGTGGATGGCGTATTGGCCAAGAAGTTCGATGTGGACGGAATGTATAAAGAGGCTGGCGAGGGCAATATGTGGTTCTCTATCGGCGGTGACGTGGATCCTGACGGCCAATGTGTACGCGGCTTTGCCGGTAACATAGCCGTGGCGCGTATCTATGGCGATGTGCTCAGCACAGACCAGGTAGGGACTCTATATAATAATGTAAAGGCCATGGATACCGGAGCCGAGGAGTTTGAGGCTGTGCCTGCCACAAACGGCAATTTCCAGATTGGTGTGAACATGCACGGAATGGAGCTAACCCAGGTTGAGCCTTATTATTATCATATCAAGACATTGGACGGTGACCCCTATGTGCATCTGTCTCCCTTGCAGGAAGACCTTAAGGACAACGAGACCGTTGTGGCTTTCGAATATAAGACCGCAACCGATATCTCCGGAGCTGAATTCTTCTTCTCTCCCATTGCCGGCGGACGCGAGATGTCTTTCGATATTCCCGCTGCTGAAGACTGGACAATGAAGTATGTGAACATAGAAGACCAGCGTAAGAGCTTCAATTGGGGCAAGGCGGGAGAGTTCTTCCGTATAGACCCGGGCGCTGTTGCCGAGGTGGAACTGGATATCCGTAACATCCATTTCATTACCAAGGAAGAGTACCTGGAGATTGTCGGTGGAACAGAACTGGCTCTGGAACAGGATGCAGAAGGATGGTACCTTGTAACCAATGCCGAGGATCTGATGACTCTGTCAGAAGGTGTGAACAGCGGCTTCTTCCGCGAGGTTAAGGTGCGCCTTACAGACCATATTGACATGAGCGGCATTGAAGGCTATGTGCCCATCGGCGTAGCCAATTCCAATGAGCTTAACCATACCGGCCAGCCCATTTCAAACCGCGGCTTTGCCGGCGAATTTGACGGACAGGGCTTTACCATTGCCAATCTGACCGCAACCGTCAATAACGCTTATGCGACCAGCGGTGTGTTTGGTACCGTAACCGGTACGGTGCGCAATCTGGGTGTTGTCGGTTATTATTGGGAAAATGGTTACAGTGGTCGTCACGGTGCTTTGGCTGGCCAGCTGGTTGAGGGTCTTATTGAAAACTGCTATGTGGTGGAAAGCCATGTGGTAAATACCGGCGAGATTGTCAGCGGTATTGCCGCAGGTAATTATGGCGGAACCATTCAGAACTGCTTTGAATACAACAACAACATCAATCCTTATCCCCGTGCCGGTATGCTCGTAGGCGACAACTACGATGACAACCAGGTTCGTAAGGGAAAGGTAATCAACTGCTATTCCCAGAACTTTGTGACGGGCGAAGGCCGCAGTGGCGGTTATGGCGGCGGCAAGACCAATTGTCAGGACCATGTCAGCGCCGAAGCGTTCCAGAACGGTGAGGTGGCTTACAAACTGAACGGAAGCACATTTAACCCCAATGGCGTATGGCGTCAGGAGTTGGGCGGTGACGAATATCCCGTTCTGGACAAGGAGAAGCCTCTGGTAGTGGTATCTCTGAGCGGAACCAACGAGAACATTTCTGCCGACGGCCTTTCAGACTTCGTAAGTATGTTGGTTGACGAAGAATCCACATTCATGGACGAGACCGTTTGCCAGGCAGAAATCACGGCACAGTATGCAGCGCTCATTGAAAAGCTCGAAGGCATTGCATCACTTGAGGAATTTGTTCCTATCCTGGAAGAAATGAAGGCGGTTCGTGCCGCTATGATTGAGTCGGCCAAGGCTTATGCCGCATACGTGGCCAAGGTTGAGGAGGTGACAGCCTATATGGCAGAAAACACCAACTTCGGAGGTGCCGGCCGTGAATTGCTGGAAACTTACCTGAATGAGACTGTTGAACCCGATTCTACACAATTCCCCAACGGTTCTTATGCATATGTCATGGAGAACCTGCTGCTGGACAATGAAGGAATAGCAGCCGAGGCCGCTTTTGTACAGCAACTGCTTGACAAGGCCATTGCCACAGGTTACCTGGCAGGTGCCGACGTAACCAGCATGATTGTGAATGCGGACTTTGCCAAGAATAACGAGGGCTGGACTTACAACAATGCACTTGGCTTTACCAACGTGGGCGATGCCGGTGTTACCCGTATCGGTGAAACCGGGACACGCATAGAATTCGGCCAGACCATTACCGGCCTGACCCCCGGTGTGTACGAACTGAAGGTAAATGCCGCCTATCGTGCCGACGGGTATAACCAGTCTTATGCACAGAACTCATTTATCTATGCAGGAGAGAACAAGGTCTATACTGCCGCCCTGATTGAAGGCATGCAGCCTGCCGATCCCGCCCCTGCACACGCAGACAAGTACGAGCCCGTAACCGATATTGAGGGTAACACCATCGGTTATCTGCCCACAAACAGCAGCGCTCTGGCCTATGCTTTTGGCGACGGTCTGTACCAGCATTCCGTAGTAGCACTTGTAGGTGAGGACGGAACCCTGAGCATCGGTGTTTCTACCCCCGGATGCAAGGCTGCCAACCAGACCTGGATTGGCCCGTTCAGCATGACATACTGTGGCGAACTTGACAATCCGTTGGCTGAAGAGGCCATTGACCGCACTTTGGCTTGCCAGGTGGCCCGACTGACCACTCTGAATGAGAAGTATCCTACATTCAGCGTAGAAAACGGCAATGCCAATGCCGCTCCCAACTATGCTATGGCCACACAGAACAAGGTGGCCGAGGTGCTTGGCACCGTATCTGCAGCCGGAACAGTAGAGGAAAAATGGGCTAAGGTAAAGGAACTGGGCGACCTGATGCAGGAAGTCTATGACACCAAGATGGCCTATACAAACATGATGACCAAGGCCGAGGTATTGCAGGAAATCAGCGGTGAGATGTTCCTTGCCGAAATGATTACCGAGGCAGAGGCTGGCAAGATGGACGAATCTTACAATACCATTACCAATGCTTACCTGGATGGTGCCTATTCTATGGAAGAGGCTCAGAATGTAAATCCCTTCGAAGGACTCTCATTCATGCCCGTAATTGAAAATAATGTGGCACAGCTCAGTAATGCCAAGGAATTCATCATGTTCGCTTCTCTGGTTAACGCAGGTATCGGCAACACCATGGACGCCGTATTGCTCAATGATATTGACATGACGGGCGTTACCTTCTACGCTCCCATCGGCTATGCCACTCCCGGCAATCTTAACGGCGCCGGCGGCGAAATTACCGTTCCCGGATACCAGGGTGTATTTGACGGACGCGGTTTCAGCATCAAGAACCTGACCGCTACCTATAATTCAAATTATGCGAGCAGCGGTGTGTTCGGTAACAACTCTGGAACCATCCGCAACCTTATTATAGACAATTATGTATTCGAATTCGGTGATAAGGCTGCTTATTCCGGACGTCACGGTGCATTGTGCGGACAGAACCTCCCTGGCGGTCTTATTGAAAACTGCGCCATTATCAATTCACGCGTTAACCATACCGGTGAGATTGTCAGCGGTATTGCCGCAGGTAACTACGGTGGTTTGGTTCGTGCTTGTTTCGAGAACAAGAACTTCATCAATCCTTACTCTCGTGCCGGTATGATCGTAGGTGACAACCGTGACGACAACCAGCAGCGCTTCGGTACTGTAGACTACTGCTTCTCTGGCTCATTTGTTACCGGTGACGGTCGCAGTGGTGGTTATTTGGGAACAATGACCAATTCTCGCAACAGCGTAAGCACAGACGTCTATGCTACCGGCGAGATTGCTTACATCCTGAACCAGGCCAATGAGGGGCATCCCGAGTGTATGGAATGGAAACAGACTATTGGTGAGGACGCTTCTCCCGTGCTTGACCAGAGCCATATGAAGGTTCTGCTCGTGGACGGAGGCTATTCTAATTACGATGGTATCAACAACGAGTTGCGTCTGGCTATGCTCACTGCACGTAACTTGCTTGCTCCCATTATGCAGAAGAGCGGAAAGCCCATGATTTATGACACCAACCAGTTCTCTACCAACTGCCAGTGGGGCACAGAGGGCGGTCTTGAGAACTTGCTTGACGGCAGTACCAAGACCTTCTTCCACTCAGACGCTTCTGGTGCCGGACAAGACCAGTTCAGAGCCGGAACCCAGTATCTGCAGGTAGCTCTTGACAAGGCTGTAAGAGGATTCTATATGGAATACTCTGGCCGTGGCGACGGTGCCCCCGAGAAATTCTGGCATGATACGCCCAACAAGATTCGAATTCTGGCTACCAATACTCCTGATGACGAAAAGTCCTGGACAGAAATCTGCGTCGTTGAGTATCCTGAAATTCCTAACCAAAACGATGCATACTTCAAGAACACCGAGCCCATCATGTTGGGTGGAAGCTACCAGTATATCCGCTTCAATATGTTGCAAGCCACTTCTGGATATGCTTACTGGAACGTAAGTGAATTCCAGTTGTACACTGCAGACGAAGGTATTTCTTACTATGACGAGCATCCCGAACTGCAGGCTGCGGCTGATGCACTGACTGCTTTGTGTGACGCTGCGGTTGAAAAGATTGCTTCTCTGAGCGCAACCGAACAGGATGTAGCAGATATGAAGGCTGCTATTGCAGAACTGAGAAGAATGGTTCCCGGTAGTATGGTTCCGTTCACAGGTACAAAGGACGATCCTATCCTGATTGCCACCGCTGAAGAAATGGAAGACCTGCGCAAGCAGATGGTTGCCGGAAAGAAGACCTATGTACAGCTTCTGAACGACATTGACATGGCCGAAGTGGAAGACTGGACACCGCTGAACGTGGCTTCAGACATAGCTAACGGAAGAGAATATCAGAACTTTATCGACTTTGACGGTTGCGGCCATGTTATCCGTAACTTCTCCTGCACCGTTCCCGGCCAGTACTACAACAGCTTCTTCGGAATCCTTAGCGGTGATGTGCGCAACGTCGGATTCGAGAATGCGAATGTGAAGGCCGATGTTTCCGGAACAGGTATTCTGGCCGGTTACATGGGACATGACATGTATATCGGAAATGATGCCAAGAAGATTACCAGCACGCTTTACAATGTATGGGTAACAGGTAAGCTGAACGTGACTTCTGGCTATGCAGGCGGTTTGGTAGGTAACGTTGGCGGACCTGCTTACATCAAGAACTGCTACACCAATGTGGAAATTACCAGCGAGGCCGACTATACCGGCGGACTGGTGGGTCGTGTTCGTGGCGAACTGACCATCCTCCAGGCTTATGCAGCGGGTTCAATGAACAAGGGTGGCGGTATCGTTGGCGGCGGCCAGAAGACCTACACTCCTGCCTCTACTTATGAAAATGTAGTGGTTTGGAACAACACAGACAACAACTTCGGTACAACCGTTGATGCGGCTCCCGACCTGACAACAGCTCTGCCTACAGCCGACCTGATGGATATCGTATTCAACGAGGACGGCTCTGCCGCAGACGTTTCTCCCATGCAGCATACTGTACAGACTTACGGTGCACCCACAGTGGTTTACAGCGAGAAGTACGGACGCAACATTGCCACCATGAAGGCAGAGATGGGAACCTATCCCACAGACTGCTACATTGTGGACTATGCCGGTAACGAGAACTTCAAGAATGCTCTTACAGACGGATTCTCTATGGAAACCACATTTGCCATCGAATATGACAAGGTGGGCGGAAATTCCAAGATGTTCTCAGCCATGGCAAGCGGCGGATTCGGATTCGAGATTAACGGCGGTCATTTGGACTTCCTGACTCATAATGGCGCTTATGTAAAGGCACAAAGTGAAATCTATCCCATCTCTAAGGTATTCTACCATGCTGTGGGTGTTTATAATAAGACAGAAGAGATGATGTACATCTATGTAAACGGTGTGCTGCTTAAGATGGTTGAGATGAAGGGCGATATGGTATTCCCCGCCAATGAAATTGACCACTGGATTGGTATTGGAGCGGATACTGGCACCAAGGACGGAGTTCCCACTCCCGAAGCTGGAGCCAACTGGGAAATTGTAAATGCGCGCATTTACAATGAACCTCTTACTCAGGATAATGTTTCTGCACTCTATGCACAGGTTGAGAACAAGCAGGGTGCTGCCGACACCAAGACAGGTATCAGCTTCTACGACGGTTCTAACTTTGCCGCATTGCAGAGCACAGTTGTAGGCTGGGGCGCTCCCTGGCAGTGCGATATGGCAGAAGGAAGCTATCCCACCTTCGACCTGCTTACCGCAATAGACAAGATTACGGCTGATCCCGCACTCAAGTCAGACGTGGTAACCGTTTACACAACCAACGGACAGGTGGTTTACAACGGCAAGGCTGGTGGCATGAACCTGAAGCCTGGAATCTATGTAATCAAGGGCGACGGACGAACTTACAAGATGGCTATCAAGTAATACGTCCCTCTGATTCCGAATAACTTTTGGAAGCCGCGTTCTCTATGGAATGCGGCTTCCTGTTTTTTGTATGCGAAACAAGCTCTCTTCGTTTCTTCACTCCGCCATATGGTACCAAGGGGATTTCGCACCATGTTGCGTAGCCCATCCCACCATGTTGCGTCGGTCATCGCATCAGTGTGGCTTTCTCATTGCAAAATATTGCTGTCCGGTAAAATGACTATCTTTGCCCATGGTTATATTTATGTTAGTCCAAAGCAAAGATAACCAAAAGGGCTGATACCTTGTGAGAAGTGTCAGCCCTAATTCTTTATTGACGACAATTTTTTACCGGACAGCAATATAAAATATATCGAACAAATAGGTTTATATCTGATAACACCTTAACTTTACACCATATTTCACTTACCATAATAATAAATATGATGAAAATGAGCGGAAAAATCACTGCTTGGTTGTGTGGCGGAATGTTGGCGCTGGCCGGATGTGCCGAAGAAACGACATTGGTAAACGGCAGTTGGGAACTGAGCCTTGACAAAAAATCAGGAGGTATAGACATAAGTAAAGATTCTTTATGCGTTTTTGATGACCTGTATGCCGCGTACAAGTTGTCGGACAGTATCATAACCACGTTTGATTATGAGGATTGCTCTGTGTCGGTCAAAGAAATTGCAGACGTCTTTGGCAAGGGATTCAGGTATGAGGTATCCTATACAGATGAAATGTTGCCGGCGTTGGTACAATCGTTTTATGTGTATCCCGATAAGGATTATATATTGACGGATTTCACCTTGTCTTCCGATGAAGAGGTGGCTTCCAATTACATGTCACCGCTTAATGTGGACCAAATGCCCCAGGTTTTGGCTGAGGGCAAGGACAACCGCGCTCTTTTCATCCCGTTTGATAATGATTGCTGGATCAGATACCGTTCCTGTCCGCTTACGTTTGACGAACTGACCAGTTATGAGGTGACGGCGGTGTACAACAATGACAACCGCCATGCGCTGGTGGTGGGTTCGGTGGAACATGACAATTGGAAAACGGCTGTTGTTATGGGACATGGCAATGCACACAACATCGGTTCGCTGAAGTGTTACGGAGGTGTGGCAGACAAGACAACCCGTGACAGCAAATCTCATGGTGCATTGAGGGGAACTGTCATCAAGTCGCCCAAAATCCTGTTGGGCTGTTTTGACGACTGGCGCATGGGTATGGAAGAATACGCCTCTGCCAATGCCACGGTGGCTCCACCCAAGACATGGGACAAGGCGGTTCCTTTCGGATGGAACAGTTGGGGTGCACTCCAGTTCAATCTCCGCTATCCCAAGGCATTGGAGGTCTCTGACTTTTATGCACGCAATCTGCAGCCCAATCATTTTGCCAATACGGACAATTTGGTCTATATTGGCCTGGATTCCGGTTGGAACATCTTCTCAGAAGAGGAACTGAAGGATTTTGTAGACCGATGCAAAGCCAACGGCCAGGTGGCCGGTGTGTACTGGACTCCGTTTACAGACTGGGGAAAGGATCCGGAGCGCAAGATACAGGAAGTGCCCGGATGCAAATACAAGGATGTGTACCTCTATGCCAATGGAAAACCGCAGGAACTGGACGGAGCCTATGCCTTGGATCCCACTCATCCGGCAGTAGAGGCTATGATGAAGAAAACATCCGAACTGTTTCATCGGGTGGGCTTTGAATATGTGAAGATGGACTTCATGACCCATGGCGCTATGGAAGCTGACAAGTGGCACAATCCCGCCATTCAGACTGGCATACAGGGATACAACTTTGGAATGAAACTGTTGGACAAGTATTTTGGAGACATGTACATGAACCTGTCCATCTCACCCATATTCCCTGCCCAGTATGCGCAGTCCAGACGCATTGCCTGTGATGCCTGGAACAAGATAAAGGATACGGAATACACCCTTAACGCACTTTCTTACGGATGGTGGATGGACCGTGTGTATCAGTATAACGACCCGGACCACATTGTGCTGAGAGAGGCTACGGACGGTGAGAATCGTGCGCGTGTTACCTCGGGTGTCATAACCGGTATTTTCATTGCAGGAGACGACTTTAGCGCCGAAGGGCCGGAAGAGGTCAAGGAAAAGGCAATGAAATACCTGACAAATGCGGAAATCAATGCCATTGCCAATGGAGTGGCTTTCCGGCCCGTGTATGGAAATGGAGAGAAGTCGGAGTTCCGGTTTGTCCGTATTGACGGAGAAGACAAGGCTTATTATGCTGTCTTTAACTATACGGAAGATGAACAGAAAACGACAACGCCTCTTTCAGACCTCGGATTGAATCCCTCTTCCTCATACGAGGCAAAAGAACTGTGGACAGGAAACCGTATGACAATTAAGGGGGAAATCCAGGTAACGCTTCCGTCCAGCGATGTGGCGGTGTTTGCCATCACTCGCTGACATTACCGAATGTAAACTGCCTTTCTGGAAGCGGGTACGGAAAACTCCAAGATATGCTTTGCGAAGTACGCGCCATGAAGTGGGTGTGAGGGATAAGAGTCGTGCCCGTGCTCGTCATAATTGTTCACGAAATGCTTTGGGAAGGTTACCACACCGTTTCTTTCCAAGATTTTGACATACGTCATTATTGTGCGGACATAATAAAACCGGGGGCTTTTAGGCCCCCGGCTATTTTAAATTTCCGTCTTTGACTTTGTTTCCCTTCTTACAAGGTATAGAACGCAAGCATCCTCTGCTCTGTTTCGTTTGTCGGTTCGGCTTAATTCAGGCAAACTTGTCGCTGCTCTCGCTAAATCGCAATTTCCAGACGTGCTTTCTCTTTTCCCTTAATCGTTGTCGAACATTACGAAAACTTTCCTTACCAGATGTCTTCTGGTGTTTCGGGGTTGTCATATACTTCTTTCGGACAATATTCCAGATAATCCACGTAGAACTCGCGGCTGGCATCGTCGAGTACGGTCTTGAAGCGCAGATAATAGGTCTCGTCGGCCTTCATGGGTTCCCGCACGATGATACGGCGGATAATCAAAGGGTCTGCGCGTGCCATTACGGCCATTCCTGTTCCGCCATCGCAATAGCAGTTTGCACCCTTCATGAATCCGTTATTACGCATTTTCTTGTCCACTTCGGCGTTATAGTCTTGATCGTCCTCCAAATCTTGTTCCCATCCTACATTGCTGGGGAAGGTGCCGGCTGTGGTGCGGCGTTCCAGACCGCTCATGCGGATATCCATGGGGATACCCATAGGCGCAAGGCGTTCCTGGTCGCTCCCCCAGTAGAACTGTACCATGCCTCGGTTATAACCGTCGCTCTGGATATTGAAGCGCAGTTCGTAAATGCCGTCTTCAGGAACGGGAGGCAGGCGGAAGGTTACGTCCAGATTACCGCGGATATTCAGTTCGTCTCCCTGATAGTTCTTCATGGTTGACCCCCATCCGTTGTAATAGAAATAGTAGCTGTCGTCTTCCACCCAGCAATCGTCAAGATAAGGGTATTCGCTGCTGAAAGGAATACCGGTATGCCCCATGCTGTAGTATTGGGAACGGATGTCGTTGTTCATCAGTTCCGGCATTTGTGCGGCAATGTCCCAGCGAATACGTTCCTTGTGCAGATTGCGGCGCACTTCGGGCTTATAGGCCAGAATCTCGTTCAGAGGATAGATGATACCGTTGCGGACATTGAACTCGCCGTCTGTTTCGGGCGGACTTACGCGGATACCCACTTTGTCTGGGTCGCAACTCAATTCAATATATTCGCCCTTGCGGCCGTTGTCAATATTGGGGAAACGGTTGATGCACACTCCGTTGCTTTGCGGGCTTTCCAAGAATTTCATCAAGCGGCGCTTGCCCATGGTGGTATAGTATTCGTATGTTACGATAGAGGGCTGTTTGTTATGTATGGAGTAACCTTTCTCGTTCCAGTGGATAACCAAACGGTCTGCCGCCAGACGCATGGGCAGGAAATGGTATGTGACAAAGCGGTTCAGCAGATTGTCTTCATGCTCATAGTCATCATCCACCTTGGCGTCAGGGTACAGGTTTTGTGCCTGCAGGTAGTCCATTACGTCGTTTACGGTAATGTCTAACGGCTCTTTTCCCAGTTCCTTTTGCCAGAAAGAGTCTGTTTCTGCAAAATAGGTATAGCCGTAATAACGATGTTCGGGCACTTTCCCTTGTGTAAAGCCGATACCTGACGTGTGTTCCACGGTTTTGGTAATCAGTCCTTCCTGATAGCGCTTTTCATATTCATCGTCTCTATACTTGTAGAGCGTATCCAGCATACCCACTGTTTTCACCAGCATGGAGGAAACGTAATATCCTGGCCTCTTTTCGTTATAGATAGCTTCCAGAAGGTATCCCAGGGTGTTGTTTGTGGGGGCTACCACGTTGTGCATACAATGAATTACACCGTTTTCGGTCTGTATGTCGCGGTTATATACATCCACGCTTGCACCGTTTATCCAGATGCTGTCCGGTATGTCGCAGTAGGTAACAACCAGTTTGCGCTGATACATATTGGAGAGGGGGAACTCTCCCTTGTTCATTACCGGAAAGTTTGCTGTTTCGTAGGGCTGAAGGTCGTCGCCCATGTCAATGATGCTGTTGTACACGATAACCTGGCATACAGAATCAAGGGTACTGGAATCCCTGAAACCGTTCCAGTCTGGCGTGTCTATGATACCTTTCATGGCAAGTGTGTCCAGATAGAGTTGTATGGCATCATCGGTGGGGGCGAACACTGTATAGTTACCTCGTGCAGCCAATAGCTGTTTTAGTGTGGATTTGGAGATGGGACCTACTTTTACCTTGCCCAATAGATCCACATATTGGCTGTATTTGTCCTGTTTGGATAAATAGCTGTACACGGTTTCCTCAGTAAAGACATAGCGGGCAGACATGTCTATGTGTTCCTTACATCCGATGAAGACCATCGCTGTCATTAAGCCAAAAAGAATCTTTTTCAGTTTTCCAAGTGGTGTTATCATATGCCTGAATTTTAAAGGTTGTTAAACGGTATTTGAGGCGCACTTTTGCCCCTTGTGCATGCAAATATACGTTTTTTCTTTTTTATAAAGAATATTTGGCGTGGTAAATGTTAGTCTGACAAGAAAAAAGGTTATTGGGGGGCTAAGATTTATGTATTCCTTCTTTTTATTATTTGCCGCATGAAACGGTTGAACGAGCAGATAAACCGGATACCGAGGATGTTGAAGAGGATGGTTTTTAACGACAGGATGGATCGGAAGCGCACAAAGGGGATTACGGGCTTTTCTCCGCTTATTTCATGGGCATAGATTTGAATGTTTACCAGATCCAGATAATAGCGTTCGTCCCCGTTCAGGGCAAATGCCGGTATCTGTATGGCTTTCATGTGTGCTTCAAGCAGGGAACGGTAGGCTCCGGCATCATGGTCAGCTTTGGCGGCAATGCCGGTGCTGTTGTAGCAATAGTGGTAGCATCCGGTGGAGCAGGTGGCTATATGGCGGCAGTTGTTCAGGAGCATGGGAATGGTGTGCATGTCTTCAAATACCTTCCCTGCCGGGAAACGCTCTGTACAGAACAGGTGCCGGCGGTAGATTTTGTTCCAGGCATAGGTGTGTCGCCACCCTTTTGTCTGGTGCCAGTATTCTGCGGCATTGGCGAACACGGCATCTTTGAATGTCTGCCGGTACTGTTTTGCCGCCCCCTCGTGTACAGAAACGGGAAATTCCATGATGTCTGTCGTTTCGTGTGCCTGAAGGTATGCGATTATGGGGGCATAAGTGTGCGGAGAAAGGTAGTCGTCCGAATCTGTAAAGGTGATGAATTCGCCTTGTGCCGCATCAATACCGGCATTGCGCGCATCGCTCAGCCCGCCGTTCTCCTTGTGGATGACGCGGATGCTACTGTCGCGCAATGCCCATTCATCGCACATGGCTGGGCAGCGGTCGGGCGAGCCGTCATCTACCAGAATGATCTCCATTCCGGAGCACTTCTGTGCCACAATGCTTTCTATGCATCGGTCCAGCGTGTCTTCTACCTTATATATAGGTACGATGACGCTCAGTGTTTTCTGTCCGCCAGTCATAGCTTTTGCAGAAACCTTTATAAATTTAAACAGCTTCTTATTTTTCCATCTGGACAAATACAGGGCCGAGCAGTCCGTTTGCACGCAGCTTTTCTTCTTTTCTTGGTCCGGAGATGACCCAAGTCTTGCGTTCCGCTTCGGGCAGTCCGGCATCATAGACCAGACGGTTGAACCAACTGCTGGTGACGTCTATTTCCAAAGTGTTGTCGCCCTTTTTCAGTGCCGTGGTGATGTCGGTCTGGTAAGGTTCGGTCCATAATGTACCCAGTTCTTGTCCGTTCAGTCGTACCACGGCAATCATTTCTACGTTGCCCAACTGTAGCGTATAGTTCGCATCTTTCTCCACCTTGTCCATGTGCAGGGTGGTACGGTAAGTGGCGGTTCCGCTGAAAGCCTTTCCTTCGGCGGATGAAATCATCTCGTGCCAAGGTTTTAGTGAAGTGATGGTCAGCGGAGCGTCAATGCCCCATCCGTCTGGGAAGGATACGGTCCATGTCTGTTCAGAAAGCAGGGTGGATGTAACCTCCTGTTGTGGTTTGGCTTGTGAAGGCTTGCCGTCATGATGGAAAACTACGAAAGCGCATTCTGCCCTTGACAGTACGATGTCCAAGCGGGTCTTTCCGTCTTGTTGGGTACTGGGTATTTCCTTGACGGCTCCGTTTACGGGATTCCATATTTCCACACGGCCGGTACAGTTGAACTCCACTTCACCGTTGAACGGAGTTTCGCGGTCTGCGCAGACGAAATACCAGTCTGCACCTTCTGTCTTGCGGTGCAGCCATTGGTTGCCTATCCCGTTTACGTCAGGCGGAATGTTCAGATGCCGCAAGGCATTCTCCAGACTGATTCCGCTGAGCACGCGCCCCTGTCCAAGGGTGCGTTCCTTTTGGCCTGATTGGGGCCACAGGGCGGAAACGGCAGCCAGGAAGCGTTCCTTCTGGCGGTTGCTTTGGCCGAGCGTGGCAATGCCGGTGGGAGCATCCGCAACCAGCACACCTCCCTGCTTCACCAGTTCAAGCAGGCGCTCAACGGTCTCGGGTTGCATGCGTCCGGGTTGAGGAATCCAAAGGAGCGGATAGGTTATGCCGTCGGGTGTGGTCCATTGTCCGTCCTTCACGCTCAGTCGGGTAAGCAGGGCGTCGGGGTTGCAGTAGTCATAACGGTAGCCTACGGGGAAGGGATAGAACTGGTCGGGCTTTTGTTGGTACTCGTCGCCAATGTACCATAGTACGCTGCTCACGGGTTTTCCGCGCTCCATCATATAGGTGCATCGTGCCAGATAAGAAGTAAATGCCGGCATGTGCTTCCACCATGTTTGTCCGCGCAGGAAGGGACTCCCAATTCCGCCTCCGAAGCTGGTTCCGGGGAAGTACTTGCTGGCGCCGGGGTTGTGCGTGTAGGTGTGGAATACAAAGTGGCTGAGTCCGTCCAGCAGATTCTGATTGGCCACATCCTTGAGCATCTGCCAATGTTCGTCCCAGGTAAGTACGAATGACGTGAAGGATTCTGCAGAAACACGCGGTTTGCCGTACATCCTTGCCGCAGAGACCGTGGGGCGTATGGGCTTGTAATTACGGTTGTATAGGAAGTTGGTGAACGGTTGCCAGAATTCGCACATCGGCACGTCGGCAAATTTGTAATACTCCATCGGGTCGGCCGGTGTGATGTCGCCTCCGGCAGTCTCGTAGGTACAGGTAAGTCCGTTTTTGTGCGCCAAACGGCTCATCTCGCCGAAGAAGTTGTTTACGTACAGATGGTTCAGAGTCTTTCTCCAGTCCACCAGGAAACGGGCTGTTGTTTCCGGACTGTCAATTACAAAACCGAAGAGGGCGGGTATCCATTTCTCCAGAGGATAGCTGGCAATGCGGTTGAAGTCCTGCGGCATGTTCTTTGTCCATGTCTGCGAATAGCATTCCCAACTGTCCATCAGCATATTGCTCAGTAGTCCCTTTACCGGTCCGTTGGCCATGTGGCCTATGTAGTTCTTGAAGTGCAGGGCTGCTCCTGATGGGTCAAGTTTGTTGCATTCCCAACCTGTGGCCTCGGCCGGAGCCGGTCCGTTGCGGCGGAGGGTATTTACATGGCCTATGCGCAGGATGGTCCATTCGCCCTGTGGGGCTTCCCAGTTTAGCTTGCCGTCGGCATCCATCCGGTCTGTCAGGTTCAGTATGCGGCTGCCCTTTACATAAGCCTCTGCCGACTGTTTTGCCGAAGCGCTTTCGGGCAGTATGGTGCGTAGGGTCCATCCGGCCTCGCCTTCCCAGTTCTGTTTGCGTGCGGCGGAGAGCAGTTTTACTGAGGATATGTTCATGTTGTGGCGGTTATGGATCAGTACACGGTAGTGCTGGCAGTCAGGCTGTTCGGCCAGCGCCAGCGAGATAGTGTGCGCATCTTGCCAGTTTGAATAGGGCATGGGGGTATCCAGCACCTTGTGTACGCGCCCGTTACGGTCTATGGCCTCCACCTGCAGGTTGATACCAGGATCCACACCGAAGTCGTGGTTGAACTTGTCGATAGGCGAGAATTCCAGCGTTCTGGCCACGGTGGGCTTGTCCAGACGGATGTCTATGATATTGGGGGCGTCAGGAGTCGTAGGCTTGAAGTTGTATCTGCCGGTGAACAGCGGTTCCTGTGTGTCGCCTAATGGGGTGGGGAATGCCAGTACCATGATGTCGCGGTAGTCGCGGTTGGGGTCCTTTGATTCTCCGGCCTTGGGCAGTACAATGTCGCCCTTCTGTCCGTCCTTTATATCCAGACGGCTGTAGGTAAGGTGGCGCATGGTATGGTCAAAGTCAATCCACGGCCCGCCGCTCATGGCCCATCCCGGACAGTTCTGCATGGTAAAGCGCAGCCCCAACCGTTTTGCCTCGCTTGCGGTGTGTTTGACAAGGTCTTCCCATTTCTCGCTCAGACAGTACACGGGTTCTGTCACACCCTTCCATCCGTCGGCAAACCCTCCGCCGTGGAAGAATTGTACGCCGGCCAGACCGGATGCGGCGATGGCTTCCAAGTCGGCCGTTATACCGGCACGGTCCACGTTTCCGTTTACATAGTGGAACCACGTTTCCGGGAAGAACATTTTTTTGGGTGTTTGGAACAGCGTGGCGTCCTGGGAGTCAAACGGACGCTGCAAAAGAGTTGTGTCGGGGACGGCCTTTACTATTTCGTTATTTGCAGAAACCGGGAAGATTCCTGCAAGGGCGATTATGGCAAGAATACTTTTTTTCATTGCTGTTATTTTGATCTGGCAGGTTTAAAATGATATAGTTGTATGTTCTGTTTTATGTCGCAGCTTCGGTGGGGCTTCAACTCAACAGGACTGAATTTGTAGTCGCTTTGTTGTTGGATAAAGGCGGGCGCATCCTTTTCGCCAATGAGCAGGTAGCCTTCTTCCTGTGCAGGGCCGTTTTCCTTCCATACATCCACCTTGTCCTTCATGTAGTAGTTTATGGTAAAGAAATGCATGGGATTTCCCGGTGCGCCGCCCGACACATGGCTGGTCAGATAGCCGTTGCCCACTATCCGACCTATTTCCTGTGCCGTGCCCAGGTCGCTCTTCTTGTTGAGGATGAAGAAAGGCAGCACAACGGCAAAGGCCAGTGTGAACAGCCCCACAGCAGTGCAGATGGCGCGTTTGATGAATTTGGCCGAAAAAGCCTTTTGCATATACAGTGCAATAAAATAGGCCGTAAAGGGGTACATGGGCATAATATACACGCCGCGTTTGCTCTTGGGAATGCAATAGAAGACAAAGATTACCGTGGCGGCTACCATTGAAAACAGTTCCAGCGGTTGTATTCTGGCCATTTGTTCCTTGATTTCGCGCAAACTGCATTTTTTTCTAAGGGCAGGCAGCAGTGCCAGCGTCCAGGGGAGCAGACCGGCGGGCAGCATTACAAAGTAGTACCACAGCCCGTTCTCGTGGCTGGCATAGCTCATTTTCCCCAGGAAACGGTCGATGTTCTCTTCCTTTACCAACCGCAGGAATTCCTCTCCACCTTGTTGGTAGGCGGCATAGTACCACAAGGCCGGCAGAATGAGCGAGGCCAGGGCCGTGGCAGCCAGACTGAAGAACACACGGAAGAAGTTCTCGCGGCGCAGCAGCAGGTAAAGACCTGTAACTCCGCACGGAAGAACAATGGCTACCGGACCTTTGGTCAGTGTGCCCAGACTCATCATCAGGATGGCAAGCCAGGGTACAGGTCTGCGGTGTTCGTGCTCGGTCCATCGGGCAAAGGCATATATGGCGCCTACAATGCAGAACGTCAACATCATATCCACTCTGCAGGCGTGTGCCGCACGGAAAATCTCAAAACAGCCCAAACAGATGAGGCTTGCCGTAAGGGCCGTGCCGGCATCCCGTCGTTTGGTATAGTAGACATACATCCATGCCAGCATCAGTATGCAGGCCAGCGCACTCGGAAAACGTGCCGCCCACTCGCTCATGCCGCCCAGTACGGTGGCGGTGGCGGCAATGCACCAATGGAAGAATGGCGGCTTGTAAGCCATCTCGCCTCCGTTGTTGTGGGGCAGTATCCAGTTGTCCTGCTGAAGCATGGTCAGCGACACGATGGCTTCGCGTGGTTCTCCTTTAGTGTTAAAGTCGGAAAACCCCAACCAAGGAAGGGTGGCTAACGTAGCCACAACAATTAGAATGAATAAGTTCTTTTTCTGCAAATTGTTCATGATTCTGCGTTTCTTGCCGTAAAGATACGATGAAACGGGCAAATAAGCCAAAAAACAATGTCCAAAAAATAAAAATTGCCATTTGTATGTAAAATAATGAGCGGTTGGTGTTGAATGTAGAACGGATTCCTCTGATTATTTTTTGTTGAAATCGTTGCTGTTCCGCGTTTATCTATTCGCATATTTTAAATTTTCGTCGAACTCACGTTAAATAGATGTATTTGAATTCAGCAGCACTATTCTACCGAAAAGGTTGTGCCGGGAGTATGCGACTGGTATTCCGGTGCGTAGACACAACGCAGGGTGGCGGCCCCCGTTTGGTAAGTCCCGGGTTGCGTAATCATCCAGTCTTCCTCAATGACATAGGTTCCTTTGGGCAGAGAATCGAAGAAATAGTCGGTGCGGGCATCGTGTACGGACCGGTATCCAGAAAGATTTCCCCAAGATGCGTAGCCTGAATGCGGAACTGCCGGCTCTGCTACAGCTATGCGCGGGGCGGAAAGTACCACATACTCCAGATCGTAATCAACGGTAAGTGTGTATCTGACATGCAATCGATCACCCACCCTGACAGCAGCTTGGCTGACATCACGCCGCACGGACAACCCTTCGCGCTGCGATTCAATCAGGCTTACTGGCATCTGGTATTGAGCATAGACCGCGCCCCAACTGATACCCGGAGTACGCTTGTCGACCTTCAATGCTTTGGGGCTTTCGGACGCTATACGCTGGCGCAGATAACCCAGTCGGGTTTCGGGACTTTGTAGTATGTGGCTGCCATGACTGTCCGTGAGTGTAACCTTGTCCGTTGAAGCGTCTGCCAGCTGTCCCTGAGAATGAAGCAGCAAGGCATAGACCGCATCGGCTGTCTGTATAGGCTGTTCCCAATCTTGTGTGCGTTTCTGCTGAATGAGCCACTGCTGCAGCCCACGGATGACTACCGTATCCGACGGAAGCACCTCGGCAAACGCCTCCATGACATAAACATGATTCTGCACCTTGCGGACAGGCTGATAGGTGGTGCCGCCGGGATAAGCCAAATAAAATCCGTCTGCCTGGCTGATTACACGGCGGAGTTCGGGCATCAGCCTGCGTGCCTCAGCCTGGTAACCGGTTCGGTTCAGCACTATAGCCGCCAAGGCCCTGCTCTCGCGCTGCAACGTCTCTGCCTTCCCGCGGAGTTGCGCACTCCATTTCTGCACATCGGCATCCATGTCCTTGGGAAGAGGTACGCCGCTTCTGCTTGTGAGGGACAAAAAATGGAGGAGTGTCTCGGCTGAAAGCTGCTGCCTTTCTGCCTGACGGCTTAAAGTACGGTGGAGATAACGCAAACCGCGAAGTATTATTTCGCCACGAAGTTGTCTGATCTGAGGCATATCCTCTTCATCCGACAAATCCTGCAGACGCGAAAGCTGACGAAGCACTTCAGTGGTCAGGTATGTATTGCCGGCCATACCGGGATACCAGGCAAAAGAGCCGTCGGGCCGTTGCATAGTTTCCAACTTTTGTGTCAACTGCATCAGATGCGAAGGGGAAGAGGCATCAGTAAGGAGCGAAGCCAGACGTGTACGGCGCAAAGCCTCGTTACGGTCGTCCATGACCCAAGGCATCTCCTGCATCAGAAGGTCTGCAAGCCGGGCGTTACCGCCGAGGGTGGCAGAAACGGAATCCGCACCGGTCATCCATTCGGAAGCAGCCTGGCGAAGATCCGGTATGCGGCGTGATATGCTACGGGTCATTGTAACGGCATAACAAGCGGAAGATACAGACAGCACATCGGTTGCCTCAGACTCTACCAATGACGGGAGCGACTGCAACGCCAACCACTCGGGTCTGGCTGTGTACTCTACGGTCAGACTGCGTCCGTTTGCAGCAGGATGATTGTAAGCAAACAATTTCTTCAGATCCATCTGCCACTTTTGCGGACGGTCCAGACTGAACGATTTGGTCTCTGTAACAGACTGCACATCGGAAAGGACAGGTAAAGTATACTGTTCACCGTCTGATGCCAGGGTGCTCCGGCCGACCCAACGCACAAGAAGCAGCGAGCGGCCCTGCGGAACATGGAACGGCAAAAGATATGTGCTGTCAGCCTGCATCTGCAACGAGAAGGAGACACGGGCGGTATGCAGTATTTCCTCAGTTAAGGCATCACACACCTGCAGGGTGGCTTCTCCCTTTTGTTCAGTTTTGGTAAGGTTACGCAAAGTGGCGGTCAGCACAGCATGATCTCCCTCGCGCAGATAACGGGGAAGATAGACTTGCGCCATAAAGTCCTTGCATGCCACAACCGTATCGTTCAGCAGGGCGGTAAACATATCCTTGGTATGGGCCAGTCCCAACAAATGCCAGCGGGTAAGTCCTTGCGGCAACGTGAAAGCGATGCTTACATTGCCGTACCGGTCTGTCCGCAGATTGGGGCGGAAGAACGCCAGTTCGGAATTGTTTGTCCTCACTTCGGAAGATGGTCTGCTTTCTGTCGCTTCTGTCGTTACCGAAGCAGCATCGGCCGTGGCATCGTACGCAACCTCTTCTTCAGGAATAGCCTTCGCCGCCATTGAACGGTTCATCAACTTTCCCGTAGCACGAACCGCCGTTGTGCCCACTGACATATATTCCATGCCGGCATGTAAAGAGGGTTTTCCAAAGGGAGCACTGAAATAAACCGGATTCCATGTGGGAGCGGAAAGGGCGGGCACATCGTTCAACTTGAGACAGAACGGGAAATCGTAATAATGGGGGTAGTGGGACCAGTCACCGACACTTACCGAAGGAATGCGGTGACCCTGATAAAGGGGCAGTTCTATGCGATGGGGGTATATGGCATCCAGGGACGCATCATAGAGGGCACACATAAGGTTGGCTTGAACCGGCGTGCCGTCCGGATGCAAAAGCGTCAGACGCCATTCCTCTTTCTGTCCGGGTTGCAGATGGTTACGGAAAGTATGCCAGCGTACCTGAAGCCGACGGGATGGAAGTTCGCGGCAAAGGCGGAGACTTTCCCGGTAAAGACGTCCCTGATGGTAAAGTGCTACCTGCAGCCTGGCACCGTCGCCATATTCTTCCTTATATGGAAGGACAAGCAGGCGTGCCTCATCCCTCAGACGCATAAGCGTATCCAACCCCACTCCATCCTGTGAAACTAACGTACAATAGACATAGGCCGTATCCAGACTGCTGCCCAACTGTATGCGGGCCGGACGTGAAAGAGCAAACGTATCGTCCGGGCAATACATCCATAATGCCGTATCCACAGGAACTTGGGAATCCTGCAGGTCAAACAAGGTGAAAGGAAGCGTACAAGACGCTGTGTCTGCCCCTATACGGACATGGGCATGCAACTGATAATCGCCGGAAGCGACCTCTTTCAGGCCGGCAGGAACAGCATCGGTTCCTGCATTCATCTGAGAGCGGAACACCACATTGCCTTTCTTGTCACGCAAAAGACAATCTACCATGCCTTGAACCGGATGATCTGTCGGGCCAAGCAGTTTGAAACACCACGAAGAAAGGTTGCCTCGTTCCTGCCAACGGGGAAGCGAGAGATGAAGCCGCAGCGGAGCGGAACACAACGGGACGGAAAGACTGCTACCCCGCACCTCTCCGTAAGGGCTAAGCGCATCTATCTGAACAGACAAACGGCGCCCCCAACGGAAATATTCCGAAGACTGGCTTACGGGCAAAAACAGGGTGAAACGGCCATCTTTGTCCGTATATATCGTATCCGACTGTTGGGGCATAGAATCATCATTTCCAGGCCAGTAGCGCCAGAGACCGTTCGTCCAGCGATAAGTTCCGGTTATACGGGAGTTCCCGAGAGGCACACCGCTATAGGTTCGCACCCAACCGGTAACTGCAATGCTGTCTACCGGCCAAGCCACCTGTGAAGGTTGTTCCATTTCCACATAGAAGGTGGACCGTTTGTATTCTTCGACACGAAAGGCACAAGAAGAACCGTTGCGGACACTAATACGGAACTGTCCGGGCAACAACGACGATGAAAGGGTGATAGAATCGTTGGCCACACCGAAAGAATCGGTAAGCAACGTATGTTCCGCTATCTTTTGGCGGTTGGCATCATAATAAAGCAGCGTGATTTCCCGTGCCGGACGCACAGCGGCATGATGCCCCTGCGAATCGTATGCCAAAGCAGCTACATAGACTTTCTGACCAGGACGGTAAACGGAACGGTCTGTAAAAAGACGGACGGAACTGAGACGCTGCACTCCGGTCTGGGGGAAAAACATCGTCTGCAAAGGTAGAGGAGCCAATGCGCTGTCCGCACCATTGCTCAGATGAAGCAGTATATTGTGGCGAGGTCCCTGACCTACTGTTATCTCAGTCATGCCACGTTCATCGGTCAATGATTGTTTCAGCAGACGCAAAGTGTCTTTCCCTTCTTGCAGATAACGGACTTGCACTCCCCGCAAAGGAGCGCCATTGAGGGCATCCACTACCACCTGACGGAGAGTGCCGTCTGGGAATCCTACAGAATAACTGCCTATGGAACTGACACGGAAAAAGGAAACTTGCGGTTCAATTTTCTCACAAAGGCGGGCGGGAGTCTTCGCCTCCATAACCAAAGCATAGCGGCCATAACCAGGCGTCTGCCAACAAACAGTATCGGAATATTCCGTTATGGGATTCACTTTGCGGAGCGTATGTGTAAAGGAATGAATACGTTTTCCTGAACGATAGACCTGACGGAGAATGTCTTTCTGGGTCTGATCAAACGCCATTGGCAGACGATAGAGAGAGAAACGGACAGAAGTGAGGTTACGCACCCTTAGTACCGTCTCGACCTTCCTGTTGGGGTAGTACACATATAAGCCATTCCATAAGAGCTGGGGATGAGCCAACTGCAAAAGGGCATTCTCCAATGCGTCCTTCCGCCAGTAACCGGGATAAGCCTTTATCCCCCGGTGCAGAAACTCTTCTCTCTCCTCTGGTGTAAGGTCGGGCAATTGGGAAAGGCGGAGATACACTTCGGCACAAGCGTCATATGAAGCATACTCTTCTTTGAGTTGACAAAGCAATGTGCTGTCCTGTGCTGTAATACCATTACGGTCCAAGGAATCCAGCATCAAGGACAAAGCCTCACCATACTTTCCTTTGGAACGATAATAGGACACCAGCCGGGCATAAGTGGGGATACGGACTTTCTGGCGATAGACCGCAGGGAGGTCATTGACCGCCGCATGCCATATCATGTTCAGCATATCACCGGAAAGCCCCTTGGTCGAATTTGGCTTGTCTACAACCGGCACCCATTTTCCTACAGGTTCTTCGTATAGCTGATCGGGGCGGGCCAATGCCTTTCCGTAAAGGTTTGCCGCATTCTGGAGATATTCCTGGCGCGACCACTCCTGCAGACTGTCCGTCTGACTTTCAGTTTCCCGTACTCCCGTCTGGGCGCGGAAAGAATTAACAACATACAGATGAGCCAATGTGGCGGAATAAACAGCTTGCGAAACTGAATCCTGCTCGTGGAGAATCGCATGACGCAATAGGCGGGCATAAACATAAAAACTGTCTGGAGTAACCTCCTGGGCTTTTTGCATATTGGCCAGCAATGCCACCAAACGGTGCGCCGGTTCAGAATTTCTTGCCGTCAAAGGCGATACACCATTATATATAATAATGTATAGTAAAAGTAATAGCAGGTTTCGCATAGTTTCGCAACATCAAAAGGTTTAGGGGTTAACAAAAAGGTTTAGGGATTTGGACTGTGCCAAACTCCCCAAACCAGAATTTGTGCGGAAAAATCATTCAGACTTTACAGCCAGAACCTCCACTTCAACCAAAGCGCCCTTGGGAAGATCTTTCACAGCTACGGCACTACGTGCGGGATAGGGTTCTTTGAAGAACTGGGCATAGATTTCATTCATGGCAGCAAAATCGGTGATGCTGCTCAAGAAAACTGTAGTCTTTACTACATGGCCGAGGTCTGTGCCAGCCTGCTTAAGGATATTGCTGGCATTGGTCAGTGCCTGACGGGTCTGTTCCTGAATTCCGCCTTCAACAAACTCGCCGGTTGTGGGATCAATGGGAATCTGACCGCTGGCAAAAACAAAACCGTTAACTTCAATCGCTTGGCTGTAAGGGCCGATAGCCGCAGGAGCCTGAGTGGTATGAATCGCTTTCATCTCTATTTATTTTGAATTTAATATGTTAAAAAATGTCAGATAATTACAAATCCTTCAGCAGTCAGTGCTTTCTTGATTTCTTCTATATGTTCCTCGTTTCTTGTTTCAACCTTGACGCGCAAATGACAGGCAGTTACACGGGCGCTGTCATCGTTGCGTTCATGATGCACACTGATAATGTTGCCTCCCAAGCGGGCTAATATTGAACTTACGTTCAGGAACTGGCCGGGCTTGTCATCCAGTTCCACAGCAAAGGTAAACACACGACCGCTCTTGGCAAGGCCTCGGTTGATGACACGGCTAAGGATGGTTACATCAATATTACCACCACTTACCAGACAGATTACCTTCTTGCCAGCCACGGGAACTTTGTTGAACATGGCTGCCGCCACAGCTACAGAACCGGCACCCTCTGCCACCATCTTGTGCTGTTCTATAAGTGCCAGAATGGCTGCACAGATTTCATCTTCCGTAACGGTTACCACACCGTCGAGGTACTTCTCGCAGGTCTCGTAAGTGAGGGCACCGGGTTCCTTTACGGCAATACCGTCTGCAATTGTACTTACATTGGAAAGGCGCAGTATCTGACGGTCCACCAGACTTTGGTACATACTGGGTGCGCCGGCTGACTGCACACCCCATACCTGTACTTTGGGGTTAAGTTGCTTGATGGCAAAAGCTATACCGCTGGCCAGACCACCACCGCCAATGGGAACGATGACAGTATCTACGTCAGGAAGCTGTTCAAGCAGTTCCAGACCAATGGTACCTTGTCCGGCAATTACATTTTCATCATCAAAAGGATGCACAAAGGTATAACCTTTTTCGTCGCGCAGTTCAATGGCACGCTGATAAGCGTCGTCATATACTCCGGGCACCAAACAGATCTCGGCTCCGTAACGACGGGTCGCCTCCACCTTGCTGATGGGAGCGCCTTCGGGAAGACAGATGAGGCTCTTGATGCCATTATATTGTGCTCCCAACGCCACACCCTGCGCATGATTACCCGCAGAGCAGGCGATAACGCCGCGTGCTTTCTCCTCATCGGTAAGCTGGGAAATCTTGTAACAAGCTCCACGCACTTTAAAACTACCGGTAACCTGCAGGTTCTCCGGCTTCAGGTAAATGTCTGCCTCGGGGTTAAGACGAGGGGCCTGCACCAGGTCGGTGCGGCGGATCACTTGGCTCAGAACATATCTGGCCTTGTAAAAGCTATCTAAATTCAACATTATTTTTCGGGTATTTGTGCCAATAAGGCTTGTAAGAAAATCCAGAACTTTTCTACTGAAGGAATATTACAACGCTCGTCGGGAGTATGTGGACTGCGCAATGTGGGGCCAAAGCTTACCAAATCCATCTGCGGATACACACCGCCAATGATACTGCATTCCAAGCCGGCATGGCAAACTTGTACCTGGGCGTCCTCCTGGAACAAATCCTTGTACACCTTTACCATTGTGGCCGTGATGGGACTTTCAAAGTTTGGCTGCCAGGCGCCGTACTGACCACCGTATTCCACCTTCATGCCAGCCATGTTGAAGCAGCATTCCTGCATTTCTTGAATATACTCCATCATGGTATCATTGCTGCTTCGGGCCAGAATCAGCACTTTGGCCTCGCCGGCTCCAATCTCTACAATACCAAGGTTGCTGCTGGTCTCCACCACAGAAGGGATGCTTGGAATATTGCGCAGCACACCGTCATGACAGGCCATCAGGGCGTCAACCAGATTGTCCTGAATTTCAACTGGCACTTCGCTGGCAGGCAGTTCCACTGGTTCGACGGTCAGAGAAATTCCCTCCTCAACGCCGTAGAATTCACTGGCAAACACGCCCTCGCAATAGGCAGCCAGGTCTTTCAGATCTTCAAGATTCTCTGCCGGAATAGTCAGCACAACCTGTGCTGTGCGCGGAATGGCATTACGCATGTTGCCGCCGTTCCAACTTGCCAAACGAGCCTCATCGTCTGCAATGGCCTGACGCACGAAACGTGCCATCAGCTTGTTTGCATTGGCACGGCCCTGATTGATTTCAAGTCCGCTGTGACCGCCTCTCAGATTCTTGAGGGTCACTTTTACGGCAATGTCTCCTTCCTCCGGAGCCACTTCCTTGTATTGCATTGAAGCTGAGATGTTCACTCCGCCTGCGCTGCCGATGACAAACTCGCCCATGGTCTCGTTGTCAATATTGAGCAGGATGTCGCCGTTCAACGTATCTGCCGACAAATGGTTTACGCCGTACATGCAGGTTTCCTCATCAGCTGTAATAAGAGCCTCCAACGGACCATGAACCAGATCGGTGGCTTCCAGTACTGCCATGATAGCGGCAACGCCGATTCCGTCGTCTGCCCCTAAGGTTGTACCCTTGGCCTTCACCCATTCACCGTCAATATAGGTTTCAATGGGATCAGTCTCAAAATTATGTGTGCTGTCATCAGACTTCTGCGGAACCATATCCATGTGAGCCTGGAGAACCGCGGTCTTACGGCTTTCCATTCCTGGGGTGGCAGGCTTGCGCATAACAATATTTTCGGCATTGTCCTTGAAGGCTTCTATGCCCCTCTCTGCTGCCCAGTCCAGCAGAAATTGCTGTACTGCCGCAAGGTGTCCGCTGGGACGAGGCACTTGTGTCAGCAAGTAAAAATTGCGCCATACAGACTGGGGTGCAAGGTCTTTGATAGATGTAGTCATAAAATTAATGTTTTTTAATATTTAAATTTAAGGATTATCCTATTCGGGGACGGGTTGGCAGGTACGGCGTCGGCCAAGTCCGATTGCCGCCAGGGCATAAAGCCCCAGCATGGCCACCAGCAAGGTCTGTACGGAATGCACCAACAGAGCAAACATGGCACCGTCTGTAGCGCTCACGCCAAAAAGCACCAGCACGGTCTTTACGGCAAAATGCCACGGGCCGGCTCCGTTGGGCGTAGGCACCAGTACGGCAAACGTACCCACCACAAAAGCCACAAGCGCCGCCATCGGTCCCAGATTTTCCGTAAAGTCAAAGCAATAGAATGTGAGATAGAAATGCAAATAATAAGAGGCCCAAATGCCCACAGAATGGAACAGGAACCAGAACGGTCGCTTCAGCCGGAAAACCGACAACAGACCGGATTGCAATTCGCGAATTACGGTACGGGTGCGGGAGAATACGTTCAGTTTATGGATAATGAATATCCCGGACACCAATGCCACAAGAGCACAAATGCCGGCAACCAAGTAGCCGGTGGATGTGAATGTGTGCAACAGCCCGTCCAAAGACAGTCCGGTATATTTGCAGAAACGCATAAAAACCGGTATTTGTACAAGCATGGTAAAGAAACTGATCAGCAGCACCATGAACATATCCACCACACGCTCGCTCATGACAGTACCCACAAGACGGCTGAAGCTGACCCCGTCCTGCCTGCTGAGCACGCCACAGCGCAACACTTCGCCTATGCGGGGGACAACCAGACTGCTGGCATAACTGAGGTAAATGGCATTGATGCAGCTTGACAGACGCACACGGCCTTCAGACGGATCAATCATCTCGCGCCATCGCAAGGCACGGAACACTTGGGCCATCACGCCAAAAGGAAGACTGAGGAGCATCCATGTCCAGGACATCTCTTCAGTAAGCGCGGTAGAAACCTCTTCCCAACAGAATCCCCTGTACATCCACCACAGGATGGCCACGGCAAAAACGATGGGCAATATGCCTTTAACTGTATAATTGACAAGTTTCTTCACTCTTCCATGCACATTTATTGATGAAAAATTGTATCTTTGCCTACAAAATTATAAAATTATCAGCATATATGAGACTCGTTAAGCCGAAAAAGTTTTTGGGGCAACATTTTTTGACAGATTTGGGCATTGCACGGGATATTGCAGACACGGTGGATTCGTGTCCGGACATTCCGGTTCTGGAAGTAGGTCCCGGAATGGGTGTTATGACGCAATTCCTGGTTCAGAAACCACGCACGGTCAAGGTGGTGGAGATTGACTACGAATCCGTCTCCTTCCTGAGGGAAAAATTTCCCTCTCTGGAGGAAAATATAATTGAGGACGATTTTTTGAAGATGCATCTCGAAAATGTTTTCCAGGGAAAGCCTTTCGTGCTTACCGGAAACTATCCTTATAATATCAGTAGCCAGATTTTTTTCAAGATGCTCGACTATAAGGACCTTATCCCCTGTTGTACGGGCATGATCCAGAAAGAAGTGGCCGAACGCATAGCCGCCGCCCCGGGCAACAAGTCTTACGGTATTCTGAGTGTGCTGATACAGGCCTGGTACAGCGTGGAATATCTTTTTACGGTGCACGAGCACGTTTTCAATCCTCCTCCAAAAGTAAAGAGCGCAGTCATCCGTATGACCCGTAACAGTACCACTGACCTGGGGTGCGACGAAAGCCTGTTCAAACGGTTGGTTAAGACCACGTTCAACCAACGCCGCAAAACGCTTAGGAACAATATCAAGCCTTTGCTGGGCGAGTTGGACACACAATGCGCCATAGAAGGAAAGCCCATCCCTGACCATACCGGGTTACTTCAGGATTCTGTATTCAACCTCAGGCCGGAACAGCTGAGCGTACAACAGTTCATCGAGCTCACCAACCGCGTGAGTGAGGAATACAAGGACAGACAATTACCTTAATAATATAATATATAGACGCATGATAACACGACGAGATTTCCTACACCGTTCCGCAACCGCAATGGCAGCGGGAATGATTCTGCCCAATACTATGCGGGCCGCCACTCTTAACGCCAAGACTTCGGCAAATGACCAGCTTAACATAGCCCTTATCGGATGCAGAGGGATGGGGTGGTCCAACCTGCAGGATACCATGAACCATCCCGGACTCAACTGTATAGGTTTGTGCGACATTGACAGCAATATCCTGGCCAGTCGAGCGGCAGAGGCAGAAAAGAACTGGGGCCGGCGCCCCGACCTTTACGGCGACTACCGCCGTCTGCTTGAACGCAAGGACCTGGATGCGGTCATTATCGGCACCCCCGACCATTGGCATTGCCTGATGATGACAGACGCCTGTTCTGCCGGAAAGGACGTGTATGTGGAGAAACCAATAGCCAACAGCATAGCAGAATGCGACATCATGGTCAGGGCGGCACAGCGCTATGGCCAGGTAGTACAGGTGGGCCAGCAGCAGCGTAGCTCGCAAATGTGGAGAAGGATGAAGGACTATATCGACAGCGGAAAGCTTGGCACCATAGCCCAAGTGAATGTCTGGGCCAATTTCTCTTATGCCGCCGTGCTCAATCCGGAACCCGATTCTCCGGTTCCCGAAGGCATAGACTTCAATATGTGGCTGGGACCCGCCCCCGAACGAACATACAACCCCAGACGGTTCCATGGCCTGTGGAGAATGTTCTGGGACTACGGAGGCGGTCTGCTCACTGACTGGGGCGTACATCTTCTGGACATGGCTTTGTGGGGGATGAACGTTAAAGGTATGCCCAACAAAGTTGCGGCCTCTGGCGGAAACTTCTCGTTCCCCGACAATCTTTCCGAAACTTTTGACACGCTGAACGTCATCTACCAATTCGACAAGTTCAATATCCGCTGGAGCAATACAGCCATAGAAACCGGCCCTTATGGAAGGAATTACGGTCTGGAGTTTCAGGGGACCAACGGCACACTGGTGGTCAACCGCGAAGGAATGGAAGTCATACCGCTGGGCGGCAAGATTGAGGCATTAACAGACAAACCCTCAAACAACGACCATTACGACCACACCACAAATTTCCTGGAATGTATCAAGTCGCGCAACAAGGATACGGCCTGCCCCATCACAAACGGAAGCCTTTGCGCCAAATATGCCCAAATAGGCAATATCGCCGCACGCACAGGAGAAAGTCTCGTTTATGATGACATCAAACACACTTTTAACAACAAGAAGGCCGACAGGCTCATTACACCAGAGTACCGCAAACCCTGGAAATTGCCAAAGTGATTTATGGACTAAACAGAGAACAAGGAAGGACAAAATACATTTTTCGTTCTTCCTTATTCCTTTTTTTTATGCATTTTGCTTGCTATTTTCCGGAAAATCCTTAACTTTACAGCCGAAAAAAATGATTGGGGGCAAAAAGGCTGTCAGATTGCCAACGACCGGAATATGTTCACACATTACCCTACGCCCTTGATTTAATAGTATAAATAAAACAAAAAAATGGACGACTATCACGCGGAAACCCTGAACTTGTAGACTGCCGGGAGCATGGATAAAACCTCACGTTCTCCCGGAGAGTCAAAGAACATCTGTACTAATTCAATACTGGAGGACTGAACACATGCGCACATATTGGCACACTACAGGCGAACTGAAAACGCTTGATAAATGGCAACCCAACTGCTGGGTGCAGGTAACCTGCCCCACACAAGAAGACAAGGACTTTCTGGAAAACACACTCGGAATCCCCGACTATTTCATTTCCGACATTGCGGACACCGACGAGCGGGCGCGTTACGAATTTGACGACGGATGGGTGCTCATCATCCTTCGTATCCCGTACGTGAAGGAAGTGAAATCGCGCACGCCCTTTACCACCATCCCCCTGGGTATCATACTGAACAAGGATGTCTGCATAACGGTCTGCAACTTCGAGACCAATATGATGATAGACTTTGTATCCTTCCAGCAAAAGCGCGGTGTAGGCTTTACCGACTCCGTGGATATGGTGTTTCGTCTGTTTCTCAGTAGTGCGGTGTGGTATCTTAAGCGACTCAAGCAAATCAACACCCTTCTGGAAAAGTCGAAAGAGAACCTGGACCACAAAATCGACAATGCCGCACTTATCAACCTGAGCAAGCTGCAGGACAGCCTTACTTATTTCATAACATCCATCCGCGGAAACGAAACGTTGCTTTCCAAACTGAAGTTCAAACTGCCTGTAGACGAATTGGACGCCGACCTTATCGAGGACGTCAATATCGAGATGTCACAGGCACGGGAGTCGGCATCCATCTATGCCAACATTCTTGACTCCACAATGGACACCTATGCCAACATCATCAACAACAACATGAGCGGTGTCATGAAAATGCTTACCAGTATCACGCTGCTGATGATGTTCCCCACACTGGTGGCCAGCCTGTTCGGAATGAACCTCGTAAACGGAATGGAGAATGCCTGGTGGGGATTCCCCCTGGCCATGGGCATAACCATAGGAGTAACCATACTTTTATTGTGGTATTTCAGACGTAAAACATGGATTTGACGCCTATTTTTGCAAAAAACTTCGTTTTTATTAGGTTGCAAACATATTTTTGTCTTATTTTGTAAGAAGATTATCGACAATAACCTATATTTTAGATAAAACTACACATGATGGACTCATTAGAGACGAATGGAACCACTGCCATTGAGCAGACTTCTCAACAACCCATTGTAGCCGAAACAGCACCCATTGAGGAAACTGCGGAATCTACAACGGTAAGCACCCCCCAGAACAAACAGGAAGTTTTGGCACGCGCCAAAGAAATTGTTGCCAGTGAAAACCCCATAGACAAACAGGAGGTTGAGGCACTTAAACAGGGCTTTTACAAGTTCCACAATGCCGAAGTGGCGCAAGCACGCCAGCAATTTGTGGACGAGGGCGGAAACAGCGAGGATTTTGTACCCGAACTGGATGCCACAGAACCCGAATTCCGCGCCCTGATGCAGATTATCCGCGATCGCCGCGCCAAAGAACTGGAAGAAGTAGAACGTCAAAAACAAGAAGGTCTGGCTCGCAAATTAGAGATACTGGACCGCATACAGCAACTGGCCACCACCCCCGAAGACGCCAACCAGCATTTTGATGAGTTCAAGCAGCTTCAGAGCCAATGGAAAGAAATCAAGACCGTTCCCGCAGAACGCGCCACCGAATTGTGGAAGAACTATCAGCTCTATACAGAACAGTTCTATGACCTGCTCAAACTCGGCCACGAACTCCGCGAATACGACTTCCGCAAGAATCTGGAGGTAAAGACCCGTCTTTGCGAACAGGCAGAAGCCCTGCAGAACGAGGAGGATGTGGTAGCGGCTATCAACCAGCTGCAGAACCTGCACCAGGAATGGAAGGAAACTGGCCCTGTGGCAAAGGAAATACGCGAGGAACTGTGGAACCGCTTCAAAGAGGCCAGCACCGTCATCCGTAAAAAGCATCAGGCTCACTTTGAGGCCCGCAAGGCTGAAGAAGAAAACAACCTGGCTCAGAAGGAAGCGCTCTGCACTGAGATTGAAGGTATTGCCCTGGATGAGCTGAAGACCTTTGCGCAGTGGGACGAGATGACTAAGAAAATCATTGAACTGCAGACTCAGTGGAGAAGCATCGGCTATGCTCCCCAAAAGATGAACACCGCCATCTTTGAACGTTTCCGTAAGGCCTGCGACCGTTTCTTTGAGCAGAAGTCCAACTTCTATCATAATCTGAAGGAATCATTCAGTCAGAACCTGGCCAAGAAGAAGGCGCTTGTGGAAAAAGCCGAAGCGCTGACCAACAGCACAGAATGGCGCGCCACTGCCGACACGCTGATACAGATGCAGAAAGAATGGAAGGAAATTGGAAATATCCCCCGCAAGGCCGCAGAAAGTCTGTGGAACCGTTTCATTACCGCCTGCGACCATTTCTTTGAGGAGAAACAGAAGGCCGAGGCAGAAATGCACGGCGAGCAGATGTCAAATCTGGAAAAGAAAAAGTCCATTATAGAATCCCTCAAGGGTCTGGCCGCAGAAAATGACGGCAAGGACATTATAGCTAAGGTAAAGGAACTGCAAAAAGAATGGAACGCCACCGGTCATGTACCATTCCGCGAGAAGGACAAACTTTACCAGCAATACCGCGCCATTGTAGACGAGTTGTTCCAGGCATACAACAACAGCCAGGCACGCCGCCGCCTGAATAATTTCAAGAATTCGCTGGCAGCCAAGGCCGAGGCACAGGGCGCATCGCTGACCGTAGAGCGTACCCGCATGATGAGAGCCTACGAGAACCTGCGCACAGAAATCCAGACATACGAGAACAATCTGGGCTTCCTCTCTATCAGCAGTAAAAAAGGCAACAGCCTGGTAGACACCATGAAAAAGCGTGTAGACCGCCTGCGTAATGAACTTACACTGCTGGCCGACAAGATTCGCGCCATAGACGAACAGCTAAAGAAAGGCGAGGCTGAATAATCCCTCTGCACTTTCCTCATCAAAATAAACGGTCCGCAACCTGTCATCCAAGGTTGCGGACCGTTTTTCTTTTCCGTTTTCCGGAAACTCGGAGCATTATTCTCCAAAGATCTCCGCCAATGTCTTTCCTAATTCTTCTCCGCGGATACCGGATTTGATAACCTTACCGTCGGGGCCGTAGAGAATCGTCGCGGGAATTGCCTTTACGTTATAAATATCGCCGGCTCCGCATTCCCACCCCTTCAGGTCGCTTATCTGAGGCCATGCAATGCCCATTTCCTCCACACACTTCGCCCAATCTTCCTTTTTGCTGTCGAAAGAAATGCCCACAACCTCAAAGCCTTTCGCCTGATACTTCTCATAACAAGCCTTAATGTTGGGAATTTCCGCACGGCAGGGACCGCACCAGCTTGCCCAGAAATCTACCAGCACATACTTGCCCTTACCTACATAGTCAGTCAGATGAGACTCTTTGTCCTCAAGGTCTTTTCCGGCGAAGTCTACCACATCAGCGCCGGGCAGCTTGTTGCGCTCGCCTTCGAGCATGCGGTACACAGAGGTCAACTGCTTGCTGTCCTTGTATTTATAGTCAGTAAGGAAACTGTCCACAAACTCCACACCTAAATCGCTTGCATATCTGCACAGGAAGAATACGGGCACAAGATTGTCCGCATTACCCAGAACCGCCTGTTTCTTTGCAGCAAGCATTTCCTCTTCCAAGGTTTCCCAGCGCTCCATCAGGCTGTTTACCATTTCTTCGGGAACGTTGCCATTGTGCTTTTTATGCAGTTCGCCAAATTCCTTCCTGAGCGCACCGTCCTTTTCTTCCAAGGCCTGGAACATGCTGCGTGCCTCTGCCAACTTCATGTTCTGCTCAGACCCTTTGGTAATCTGTCCTTTTCCTTCCTTGATGGTCACTTCCACCGGGGTGCCGTCAGCGATTACGCTGCACACAGAAGTGCGCTTCTGGTCGGCTGTGCGGTCCACAGACACGTATACATCCGTTGTGTCGATGACAAACGTAACGGTACTGTCTTCTGCCACCTGCGATTCCAGAAGGAGATCACCGGTGTAAAAGGCTCTAAGGAACGTTGGCTTGGGGTCGCCCAGTTCTCCTGTTACCTTAATCTCTGTACTTGTCTTTGTCTCGGTGCAAGCCGCCAGACAAAGGGCGGGAATCATTGCCCATAAATGTAACTTTCTCATGTCGTAATTATTATTATATTAATGTCCTATATGCATTAGTGAGTGCAAAATTAGCAAAAATAACGGAACAAGCAACGGGAAAAGAGAGAAATAAAGTTTTTTTGCCTTCATTTAGAACAGCAGTAGTACTGCATTGCTCGTTTAAGATATCTTCTACAGCCGTTGCAGTATATCTGCATTGGCCCATGCAGTATATCTGCTCTGAAAAGCCAGTATTTCTTCTTAAAAAAGCCAATGCGGTGCCGTTGGCAAAGTCACCGCATTGTATCCGTATTGTCTTTGCCAACGCACCGTATTGCGTTTTTTCGCTCACCACTCATCTTTCTGTCATGCTGAACTTGTTTCAGCATCTCACCGCGAGCCTTTACTTTTCTCCGTCCTCGGCCAGATCCTGAAATTTGCGATTGAACGAGCGCAAAGCCAAGCTTGCTTGAGCTATGCCGAGTGTGAGCAAATTGAACGGTGTTAAACAAGTTATTCGCCTTCGCTCATCGAAAACATCTTATATTTTTTTGAATGAGGTATGGTCAGGATGACATTTGTGTGCTCATCGCTCATTACTCATTACTCCTCCCCCCACAACAAAGTTCCGTCCGCAGCCTGTCCGGCGGCATCCACGCTGATTTGTGTCGTGCGCGCGTTATTATATAATGTAATAGTAGCCTTGCCGTCCTTGTCCAGCATCAGGTTTGGATTCCAGTACAGCGTGCGGCGGTAGTCCTTTACGCTGTCGGGCGGTGTCTGCTTGCTGTAGTCGGGATTGTAGTAGTCGGCTGGATAGGCAAAGCCGGGAAGGAGGTATCTGCGGTCGCGGTAAACAACACGATGTTCCTCGTTGGGATAAGGGAACATGGCAATATGAGTTTCAGGCAAATTTGAACCCATATATCGCTTACTTCCTTCAAGACGCGGACTATAGTCTGTATATATGCCATACTTGGCTATGGCAAAATCTATTCTACTGGTATTCTGTAAATATGTAGGCATACGGCCAATTCCATAGCGGTTACCGAACACTTTCAAGTACTTGGGGTGGAAGGCGGAGTCTTCTGGAACAACAAGATCCATTCGTGTCTTTTCGAGTTGGTCAATGCCATATAGTTCGTAAATCCTATGTGCGTTCTCTGGGGAATTTTCCCTGGGGATTATGTAAGGTGCATCTTGTCCGTAGTCTCCGACAAAAAGTCTGGCAATAGGCGCGAAAATCATCCCGGCATCATATTGCATGTTTCTTGCCTCATAGGCATCTATAAGAAGTGCAGGCTGCGATTCATTCAATTTGCGTAATCCTCTCAGTCTTCTTTCTTGCACATTTACCTCATTCATGGTGGTGCTTCCGTCCTCTTCTTCTTTCCAAGTAACCTTATTTTGGCTGTCATGGTCAGCAAGCGAAGTTTGAAAGAAATTGTATTTCTTGATGAAATTCGGATATGGGAACGATACACGGACAAACATTTCGGATGACTCTGTAATGAACTTTCTCCGCTTGCTCTCTGGCAAGTCTATTTCGTTATGGAGCATTTGTATCCAAGTGTATTCTTCCCCTGCTTTCCATTTTGTAGTATCCGCAGCAGAAAGAAAGAACATAGTTTGTCCATAAAAACGAGGAAGCTGTATTTTAAAGAGCCCCTTATCGGTTACAGTTTCTCCTATAATTGCTTCTTGGGTAACAGGGTGTATCAACTCTGCATGTACCTTTACTTCATTTTTCAAATTTGTCCGTAGTCCATATTCTTGCTGCAAACCCTTCCATGTGTCCGATTCCGTATGTGCAGTATGGGAAGCCTGGTTGTTTGCGTCATTAAAATCATTTGTAGTCTCTTTTATGGCTGTATGTTCTTTATTTATAAGTTCTGGAACCAATTCCTTTTCATCTTTTTCTGATTTGGTTCTTTTTTTATCTTTTTCTTTGGTCTGTTCCTCTTGTGCAGTTTCCTCTTTTGCCCTGTTGGAAGACTCTGGAGCACGTTCTATTTTTCTTTTTTCACTTTCCATTTGCCTCTTTTGTTCTTCTTTTTCTGCAAGAAGTCCTTGTACATCAAAGTCGAACACGGAACCCATGATGATGGGGGCTTTCTCTGCCGGCTGCGTAAGTTCCCATTCCCCTGTCAGCGCCATGTCCTTCCATTCGAACCTGCGCCATCCCTGTGTCATCATCAGAAGGTCCAGTGCCTGGCGGTGTTCCTTGTCATCCTTATGGAAGTACCAGCCCGGTTCGGGAATGAAGCCTTTTATCTCGCTTGCCAGGAGCATTTCCGTCATGATGTTGCCGTTGTCGTACAGACTTTCAGTCTGGAACCCGTCACGCACCGCCACGGAGATGGGCGTATCCTTCTGCCGGGTCTCAATCTGCAGGCTGATTCTCTCATAGGGCCTGTATTCCTCCTTTTCCGGTTTCATGGACAGCGTGGGGCTTTCCATTCCCTTTGCCCAGACAAAGAACAGACGGTCTGCAAGTATGCCGCCCTTGGTGTCGAACACCGTCACCTGATTCACGCCGGGCTTCAGTTCCTCCGCGCCGAAGACAAAACTGTTCTCCCTTTCCTTCATGGGGCGGAAGTGGGACAGGCGTCCTTCGTGCATGACGGTCATGCCCACACTGTCGGGGTGTATCCCTGCTGAGAGCGCTACCCTTATGTTCCACTTGTCCGTCTCTTCCGACACACTCAGCGCCGCACCTTCCTTGCGCGGCTGCGGGAGTCTGGCCTTTACGCTCTGCCCGTCCTTGGTCAGGAAGACGGCTTCCGCTTCCTCGCCTTCCTTTACGGTTATGGTGAACACGCCTCTTCCCCTGTGTACAACAGGCACGGACTGGCCTGCCACCTGCAGCGTGCCCTCCAGCCATTCGCCGTCGTTCCATACCGCCTCATACGCCACACGGCAGGGTATGCCGGCCACAAGGTTGCCGCCCTCTGGAAAGAGCGTCAATGTTAGCGTGCGCGGGTCAATGTTGTCCTCGTCCTTGAACTTGCGGCGCATGATGCGCGTGGTCATGAAGCGTTCGGGGTTCTCGGGGTCTTCGGGGCGGTCATATACGGGGAACACACGGCTGTACAGCTTGTGGTAGTCGCGGTAATATTCCTTCTCCAGCGCCTTTG
>JAGBGU010000052.1 GCA_017935785.1 Bacteroidaceae bacterium | reverse complement strand
TGAATAGCCGGGGGCTTTCAAGCCTCCGGTTTTATAATGTCCGTATATAAATGGCGTCTGAAAGACGCGAAGTTAAATAGCCGCGGACTTTTAAGTCCGTGGAAACCAAGACATACGCCGACAGAAAACCGTCTGGAAGACGGGAATCGGCAACACATTCAACACCCATTACTCAAAAAAAAAAAAAATATGTCCTTTTGTTCTTTTGTCTAATCTTAACGACTCGTTATTAAAATATTCTTTTGTCTTCTCCCAAAATCTTATCACCCCATTGTCAAACTTTTTTACTACTATCCACCTATCACAGATTGGTTTCAATATAAACAGAAAACCGCTTAAAATAGTTCAAAAACAAACCTAATTCACCTCAAAAAACAGCCCTACTGGAAAAAAATAAATTTCCAACTGAGAAAAAATAATTTTCCAGTTGGGAAACAATATTTTTCCAACAGGGCATTTCCGGCTTTCCAGCTGGATTTATACGAAAATGTGGTTTTGTAAAGAATTTTGATGAGACACGGATTATGTTTTGTTTTTTGACAGAAGTATTGAATTGGCTGTCCCAAAATGAGAGTATTAATAACAAGTACCGCCAAATGTCATCCTAAACTTGTTTCAGGATCTCACTGCGAGCCTTTGCTAGCCCCTGACTGCGGACAGATGCTGAAACAAGTTCAGCATGACATAGTGTGTATCAAAAACCACATGTCATTCTGACCATTCCTTAATACAAATAAAAGATGTTTTCGACGAGCGAAGGCGAATAACTTGTTTAACCCAGTTCTATTTGCTCATCGTTCAATGTTTATCGCTTAAAAAAAGTGCGTTTTTGTTCTTATTTCTAAAAAAAATAACGTATATTTACACCCATAATCGTTATAAACCCTTATTAACAAACACGAAATGATAAAAAAAGCATCCTTGGCACTGTGTGCCCTTTGTTTGTCTTGGACCAGCACGTCGGCCATCGACAATGCTGTGGACTATGTAAATACGTTGGTGGGATCGCACTCTTCCTTTGCGCTTTCCACCGGTAACACCTATCCGGCCATTGCCGTGCCCTGGGGCATGAACTTCTGGACCCCGCAGACCGGAAAGATGGGCGACGGATGGGCTTACACCTACGATGCCGAGAAAATACGCGGTTTCAAGCAGACCCACCAGCCCAGTCCCTGGATAAACGACTACGGCACGTTCACCATTATGCCGGTGTGCGGCCAGCCCGTCTTTGACCAGGACAAGCGTGCCAGCTGGTTCTCGCACAAGGCAGAGACCGCCACACCTTATTATTATAAGGTATATCTGGCCGACCACAACATTACCACTGAGATTACCCCCACAAGCCGTGCGGCCGTGTTCCGCTTCACCTTCCCGGAGAGTGAGGGAAGCTATATTGTGGTGGATGCCTTTGACCGCGGCTCGTATGTGAAAATCATTCCCGAGGAGCAGAAAATCATAGGCTACACCACCCGCAACAGCGGCGGTGTGCCCAAGAATTTCCGCAACTATTTCGTACTTAAGTTTGACAAGCCCTTCACCTATACCGCATCTGTCACAGAAGGCAACATCAGTACCGGGACATTGGAATCTGAGAGCAAGCACTCCGGCGGTATCATCGGTTTCAGCACCAAGCGCGGCGAACAGGTGAACGTGCGCGTGGCCTCTTCCTTCATCAGCCCGGAGCAGGCAGAACTGAACCTGCGCGAGGTGGGCAAGGACAGCTTTGAAAAGGTAAAGGAGAAAGCCCGCGAGGAGTGGAACGATGTACTGGGCCGCTTTGACGTGCAGGACATGAGCGACCAGGACCGTGTGCGCACATTCTACAGCTGTCTGTACCGTTCTGTATTGTTCCCCCGCAGTTTCTATGAGATTGACGCCAAAGGTAAAGTGGTACACTACAGCCCCTGCAACGGACAGGTGATGCCCGGCTACTTCTTCACCGACACCGGTTTCTGGGATACGTTCCGTTGTCTGTTCCCCCTGGTAAACCTGGTTTATCCCAGCATGGCGCAGAAGATGCAGGAGGGATGGGCCAACTGGTACAAGGAAAGCGGCTTCCTGCCCGAATGGAGTTCGCCCGGACACCGCGACTGCATGGTGGGCAACAACTCGGCCAGTGTGGTGGCTGACGCCTACCTGAAGGGAATCAGAGGCTATGACATTGAAACCCTGTGGCAGGCCGTTACCCACGGCGCCAACGCCGATATGCCCCGCACATCAAGCGGACGCGACCAGTGGGAAGCCTATAACCGTCTGGGCTATGTTCCCTACGACAAGATTCGCGAGAGCGCGGCCCGCACACTGGAATATGCCTACGACGACTGGACCATCTACAAACTGGGACAGGCGCTGGGCAAGCCCGAATCCGAGATAAAGGTATACGGCGAACGCGCCATGAACTACAAGAACCTGTACGACCCCGAATACAAACTGATGCGCGGAAAGCTGGAGAACGGACAGTGGGTGCCCAACTTCAATCCCTTCAAGTGGGGCGATGCCTTTACCGAGGGCAACAGCCTGCACTATACCTGGAGCGTGTTCCACGACCCACAGGGACTGATAGACCTGATGGGCGGCAACAAGGAATTCAACGCCATGCTGGATACGGTCTTTATCCTTCCTCCCATCTTTGACGACAGCTATTACGGCGGCGTTATCCACGAGATCCGCGAAATGCAGATCATGAACATGGGTAACTATGCCCACGGCAACCAGCCCATACAGCACATGATCTATATGTACAACTACAGCGGAGAGCCCTGGAAGGCCCAGCACTGGCTGCGCGAGACCATGAACCGCATGTACAACCCCAACCCCGACGGCTACTGCGGCGACGAAGACAACGGACAGACCAGCGCATGGTATGTGTTCACGGCCATGGGCTTCTACCCCGTTTGCCCCGGTGCAGACGAGTATGTAATGGGTGCGCCCTATTTCCGCAAAATGACCGTAACGCTTGAAAACGGAAAGAAGATTGAGGTGAACGCACCCGAAAACAGCGACCAGAACCGATACGTGAAGCAGTTGAAACTGGACGGAAAGGCTTACGAAAAGAACTACATCAAGCACGGCGACCTGCTGAAGGGTGCCGCCATGGATTATGTGATGGACGACAAGCCCAACAAGAAGCGCGGCACATCGGCCGACGCCGCTCCCTACTCATTCTCAAAAGAACTTAAAGGCATTAAATAATGCGAATCTTCTTACTGACCATGATATTTATGTTTTGTGCCGGAACCTTACCGGCACAAAACATTTCTGCCAACCGCAGTAATGACTGGGAGGCGTATGATGCCTTTAACCGCACGTTCCTGGACTCGGCAAAATACATCTACAAGGATTTTGTACAAAGGGAAAAGGCTGTAGACCGTTGGAACGGCGCCGCGGCCATCTGGTGCCAGGCGCATTTCTATGAGATGGCCCTGGCGGCCTGTGAACGTGCCAAGGAAGAAGGGGACGCACTGCGCTACAGAGCTGCCTGCAAGCACGCACTGCGGCTTCTGCAAGGCAATATGAAACAGTATGTCGGATTTGACTTTGACGACTGCAACATCAATACCGGATGGTTTGTCTATGACGACATCATGTGGTGGACAATCTCCCTGGCACAATCGTACCGCATATTTGGAGATGAGGAATATCTGGCGCTGTCAGAAAAGAGCTTCTGCCGTGTGTACTACGGTTCGGAAAAGGTGGGCGATGACGGCAGCTACGCCGACCCTAAGCGCGGACTGGGCGGAGGCATGTTCTGGGAATGGCAGCCCATAGACAAGCCGCTGCCGCACAAGCCCGGCGACTTCCGTTCAGCCTGTATCAACTTCCCGACCGTAATTGCGGCCTGCATGCTTTACAATCTGGTACCGGAAGACAGAAATGTGACAGAGGGGACAAGATACCCCGCCATGCAGACGCGCGACTTTTATTTGCGCACCGCACGCGAAGTTTACCAATGGGCGCATTCCACCCTGGCGGACAACGGACGCGTGGCGGACGGCATTCATGACGGCGGTCCGGAATTCCATGACCATTTGTACAACCAGGCCACTTACATAGGTGCATCCTGCCTGCTGTACAGAATTACCGGCGAACGGGAATATCTGCGCAATGCCGTGCTGGGCGCAAACTATGTGTTCGGCACAATGTGCAGGAACGGCATCCTGCCAGTGGAGACCGGTCCGGAACAGGGTGTGTATTGCGCGATCCTGGCCCAATACCTTCGAATGCTGGTATATGACTGCGGACAGACACAGTACCTTACATACATCAGACAAAACATAGAAACCGGATGGAAAAACCGGGACAAGAGCACAGGGGTATCTGACGGATTCTTTGACCGTCCTTCATCCGTTGAAGGAAAAACGGAGGTATATCCGGCCAGCGGACTTCCTGCCCTGATGCTGATGTTTCCGGGTGAATAAGATTAGGGAGAAGATACAAAACAATCCCGCAAGTGGCTGTTGCTTGCGGGATTGTTTCGCGTCTGACAGGCGGAAAGTTGTCCGCGCTTTTTGTCAAACAATTGGTTTACCAGATATCCTCGGGTTTTTCAGGATTATCGAATATTTCCTTAGATACAAATTCCAAATAATCCATATATAATTCCTTGCGGTCGCTGTCAAGCACGGATTTGAAACGGATGTAATATGTCTTGTCCGGATCCATCATCTGGCGTGTAACGATGCGACGTGAGCAGTTTTCCTTCTCGCGCTCCGTACGGGGAGCCACTTCGTCGTTTACGCTCTTGATACCCTTCATAATCATATTGTTGCGCATACGTTTGTCCACCTCAGCATTGTAAATGTCATCTTCGGTGTCCTGTTCCCATCCGGTTGAGATGTGGTTTACAGGAATAGTCAAGTCAACAGGAATACCGGTTACGGGAAGATTCTCGGGATCAGAACCAAAATACATCTGACAGGTACCTCGCACACTGTTGGCAAGCACCTTGTAACGCAACTCGTATATTCCCTTTCGGGGAACGGGCGGAAGTTTCATGGTTACGTCGTAGCGGCCCAGTGCCTTTATCTCGTCGCAGGAATAGTTACACCAGTTATACCCCCATCCGTTGAAATAGACATACATGCAGTCGTCGTTCAGAGTCATGTTCTCGAAATAGGGATACACGCTTGTGGGCGGAATATAAATGTGCATGTGGCGGTCTTCCTTAGAGGACTTGCGTCTCAGTTCGTTGGTCATGGCCTCGGGGAAGATGGCGAATCCGTCAAAACGGATATGATCCTTCATCAGCAGGTTACGCACATCATCATTATAGGAAAGAGGTTTGTCTATGGGATAGATGCAGGCGTTCTCTATTCCTTGCACATTGGTCAGTTCGCCGTCGCGTATGACAAGCGAACCGGTCTTGTCCGCATCGCAGCCAATCTCCAGGCCGGTACCTCTGCGCCCGTTATCCAATATGGGGAACCGGTTCAGATATACACCATTTGAGGCTCCGCTCTCATACAGTTTAAGGATTCTACGCTTACCCATAGTGGTATAATATTCCACAACCGGGATGGTGTATTTGGTAGGGTTACTGGCAGAATACCCATATTCGTTAGAATGAATCAGCAGGCGGTTGGCTGGAATTCTCATTGGCAGTATATGATAAGTTACCCACTGATAGAGCAAATGTTGCGGCGAATCGTAACCGACTCCGTCCGTAACGAACTTGTCATCATCTGAATACTGATGTTTGTCAAGAATCCACTGCGTAAGCTCCTGCAGCAGATTACTGCTGTGCGGGTCTATTCCCTGTGAGCGCCAATAGTCGTCAGTTTCAGCAAAAATGGTAAAACCGACCAACCGGTGGGGCGGTGCATAGGCATCTGTTCCGGGATTCACACGAGGGTCAACAAAACCCAGCGAAAGGAAATCCTTAAGGTCGGGAATCTGCCCGGTCTGGTATTTTTCCTCGTACACTTCGTCACGAACAACGGAAAGCGTATCCATCAGACCGGCAGCCTGGATGGCGCGAGAGATAACCAAAAGTCCTTCTTCTTCATTGTCAAGGATTCGTTGTATATACTTGGATGCCGTGATGGGATTAGGGGCAACCACCTTGCTCAGCCGGTGAACCACTCCGTTGGTAACAAGGATATCCCTGTTCTTTATATCCACCACGCAGTCTTTGTTGATACAGACACTGTCCGGGTCTGTATCGGACCAGTTTACGATATACTTGTTCTCTGCCATGTTCCCAATCGGGAACTCCGCATTGTTGATAACGGGAAATTCCGAAATTTCAAAACGTTGCGACGCCAAGTCCCCGCCATCAATGATACTGTTCAGCACTATCACTTTGCGAATGGAATCCAGTTTCACACTGTCTGTAAAGCTGTCCCAGGAAGGCTGGTCAATGAGTCCTTCGTCCACGACCGTCTGCAGATACTCCCGTATAGCCTTGTTGGTATAGGCAAAACAGGTGTAGTTGCCACGTGCCGAAAGCAACTGGTAGACACTGGACTGACTGCGCTTGCTAACCGGAACCCGTTTGAGCAACTGCACATACTCGTCATACTCCTCAATCTTTTCCAGGTAGCTGATTACAGTCTCATCCGTGAACACATAGCGTGCCGAGGTATCTATATTCTCCGTACAGGAAGATAACAGAAGCAGGAATGCCGTTACTGAGAAAAATATCTTTTTCATAAACTGTCTTGATAGAAGGTTGGGAATTTCGGGCAGACCCGGGGATGTATACGTCCGGGCCTGTCCGAAAATTTAATAGGGATTAATTAAAATGTCACTTTACCAATACTTTCTTGCCATTGATGATGTAGAGTCCCTTAACGGCCTTCTCCACACGCTGTCCGTTCAGGTTGAAGATGCCCTTGACAACACCGTTCTGAACCTTGTCAGAAGCGGTAACGTCCTCAATGGCGGTGCTTCCGCCGTTGGCTTCCATCTCTGCACGGCTGATGATGCGGATGTGGCGGATGTCAATGACAAAGCCTTCCTCATCGGCAATGTCCCAACGGAACCAGTGGTCTGTACCTTTACCCCATCCCCATTCAGCGTAAGCCTGGCGGAGGTCAATGTAATAGGGAGTCCACTCGTTGGCGGCGGCAATGGTTCCGTAACGGTTGTAGTGGACAGAGCTGAGGTCGGGAGAAGCGAAGTACACACGTCCGTCAGTAATGTCCTTTTCAGACTTGTACTCGAACGCAATCACATAATCCTCACTGGGAAGAGTCTCAATCAGACCGATAAGGCCCAGATAAGGATCAGTTCCGTTGCTCTCAATGTGATATGTGAAGGGAGCTGTCTCTGTCAGCACGATGCTGTTGGGCTCGTAATCAGACTTGGGATAGAAGTAAGGAGGATAAAGCTGGAGCAGCTCGGCCTTCTTGTCCTTGGCGCCCTGCAGAGTGTATTCTCCGTCAAAGAATCCTGACCAAGCTCCGTTGTAGCAACTCATAAAGGCGCTCATCTCATCCTCGCTCATGGCTGTATTGGGCGCCCAAGTCTCAAATATCTTCTCGGCTGTATTAACCAAATCCAGATAAGCCTTCTTGGCCTCATAGATTTGCAGGAAGCACTCGGAGAACTTCTCCACCAAGGCATACTTTCCAGCTCCGTCTGTGGTAGTGCCAACGGCTTCGATTGTTGAAGCAAGCACCTCGCGCATGTCATTACCAAAGTTGGGATATGTCGCATATTCCACAACATCGGTAGCATAGTTCAGCAATGTCTGGGCACGTGCACTCTGGCTGGCCAGCACGTTGTCAAGCGCTGTGCCTGCCTCTTCCAGAGAACCGGCATAAGTGAGCTTGAAGTTACCGAATCCGGTCCAGTCTGTTGCCACACCGGTTCCGGGATCCTTGATACCTACCGTAAGGGTTCCGTCCTCTACCAGGACAAGCACCTTATTGATATGACGGCCAGCCTCGATGGCATAGCAGGTACTTTGGATACCATGCATTGCATAACCGATGGTGTCGCCCAGTTCGTCCACTACGGGAAGGTCGGCTATGTCGCCGTTCAGGTAACAGTTCACCTTGTCCTCGGCCTGGTCAACGGGAACCATGTCTTCAATGACAGCCTGTACATAGTTGTGTATGCCGTTGGCGTAGATAGTAGCGGCATAGTTGGTGCTGCTGACTACATTGCTAGGACGGTATCCGGCATTTACCGTAACTTCGTACACACCGTTCTTCAGGCCGGTAAGGGTCTGGCTCAGGTCGAAGGTGCCGTTAACCAGTTCTGCGGCATAGGTCTTTCCGTTGTTACCATATCCGTATCCGTTGCTTGACCAGTGTTCCCAGCCTTTGCTCATATCGGCATTCGGAAGCAAAACAGTAACGTCTGCTCCTGCAAGATAGCCCTTCATTACGGCAGCCTGCTGCAGACTTTCTGCATACTCAATTTCTGCCATAACCTGCTCGGCAGAGAGGATATGCTCATCATAAATGGTGGCAAACACGCCGTTGGGGTATACGCCCTCTTCTGCACTCTCTGCATTCAGATAGGTTTCCAGGAAAGCCTTGGCATCGCTGTCCTCAATGGGGTTGGTGGCCAGATAGGCGCGGATGCCCTCAATCTTTGCCTTATAAGTGTCATAGGCGGCTGCGGACGCCAAAATCTGCTCCTGCATCTGCTCTACTGCATAGTTCTTGGCAAAGAGGTCTTCCATTTCTGCGGCTCCGTCAAGAGCAGCCACGGCTTCCTCATACTGGTCGAGCAGGGCCTGCTCGGCGGTCACGTCGGTATTGAAGGCTCCGGCAGCGTCTACATAACCGGCCAGGATATCCTGGAACTCTTCCTCGTTACCGAAGCTGAATTCCACCATCTGCTGTGAAGCGAACGAACCCTGGTATCCGCATTCAATCTCTATCTTGTAATACTGGTATTCCACAAGTCCTGTGCTCATACCGAAATAGGACGTGGTGTTGTTGGCAGGGTTCAGACGGTTCTGTCCGATCTCTATCTTCTCGTCAATCAGTGTCCATCCCTCGGCATCACGGGCTGCCTGGCCGTCGCCCTCAAAGTTGGCTCCGTAGATACGCCATGTACCCCAGTTGCGCTCCGGGTAGCTATAGGTATCACCTCCGGTCACGAGCGTATAGAAGTAGGGTGATACCACATCGTAGGCCTTGAACACCACATACACGCCTCCGTCTTTGTGCATAGGAGAGCAGAACTTGGTGTCCATCTTGCCGTCGAACAGGCTGATGGGACCTTCCGCATCATTGAATCCGGGCGTACCGTGCAAGGCAAGGAGAGCACTGTTCAAACCGGCATAGATACTCTGAGCCAGATAGTTTATCTCGGCTTTAAGCTGGTCGGTACTGAGCTGGCGGTTCTCCATGATATAGGGGTATGATCCGTTGATGAAGATGTCACCGGGGGCCACGCTGTTCTCAATGTAGTTGGTGAAGAAGGCTGACATGTTATCGCCCATGTCTCCGATATTCTCTACCAGCAGGGCCACCTGGGCGTCGTAGGCTGCATACTGTTCTACAGAAGCGGTGATTTCGTTCTGCAGGGCGGCAAGACGGCTGGATGCAGTGCCCAGCGTGGACACGTTGGCAGCAGAACGCAGTTCGCGCATTACCTGGTTATACTCGTCAATCAGGGACTGCTGTGCAGCCACGTCAAGGTCAAATCCTTCATACATCTCCACGTACTCCTGGCGCATAGAGTAGAAGTTGGCCTGGTTATAAAGTGCCATTTCTCCCATCTGGAAGCGGTCTCCGCCATCCATCAGTTCCTCAATCTCCAGCTTGTAGTACTGGTAAGCCTCTGCAGGGGCGGCAGACAGGTAGAAGTAGGCAGTGGCAAAGTTTGCGGCGGGAAGCTGGTCCTTGCCAATATTGGTCTTTGCATCCACAAGCGTCCATCCCTCAGCGTCGCGGGCAGCAGCCTCATCACTTTCAAAGTTGGCGGCATAGAGCTTCCATGACTTCCAGTTACGGCTGGGGTTACCTTCGGTGTCATTGGCAGTCACCAGTTTGTAGAAGGTGGGCATGATAGGCTCTGATGTCTTGAATACCACATAACCGGTTGAACCCAGAGCGCACCACTTGGTGGTCTCAGTACCGTCGAACAGCCATCCGGCGTCTTCGTTGGTGCTGAAGCCGGGGGTACCATCCAGTGTGGTGTATACCACGTCAATGGCACCTTCTGTCAGGTCAGAGGCATACTGTTCCATCAGGCTGGTGATGAAGGCGCCTTCCTGGAGAACTTCTTCATCGTTCAGCTGAAGGTTCTCCATAATATATAAGTAAGAACCGTTCATGAAGGTGTTGTTGGGTTCAATATTGGTGCTGATGTAAGATTCCAGCAGTGCACGGCCTTCAGCATTCATGTCGGGATGTTCGTCCAGATACTTCTGTACGTTGGCCACCATACTCATATAGGTAGAATAGGCATTGGCGCTGTTGTTAATCTGGGTCTGCAGATCATTCAGAACACTGACAGCATCGTTCAGGGTGAATATGTCCGCACAGTTTTTCAGTTCTTCCAGCTTGGCATTGTAGTCTTCAATGAGTTGCTTCCATGCTGTCACATCCAGATTGAATGCCTTGTATGTGGCGTAACTATCGCTGATCGTCTTCTTCAGAATAAGTTCGTCGCCCCAGGTGAATTCGCACATCTGCATGAATCCGGCATTCTGGAGGCTGTTTATGACAATCTTGAAATAGGAATATTCCTCGGCTATGGTTTCTGATGGTGTAAAGTAGACTGAAAAGAAGTTCTGATCTGGCAGCACATCCGGGCCGATGTCATTCTTGTCATCCAGGAGAACCCATCCTTCCGCATCTGCGGTTGCCTCTTCATCGCTGGCAAAGTTGGCTCCGTAGATTTCCCAGTCGGACCAGTTACGGCCTGTGTAGGATGCGTTGTCATTACCTGTTACCAGACGGTAGTAGGTAGGTTTGATGGGTACGCTGGTCTTGAACACAATCCATGTGGGAATTGTGCCTGATCCCCACTTTGTAGTCGTATTGGAGTCAATCAGGCGAGATGCGCCTTCATTCCCGTTTATGTCTCCCTGGTTTTCTGTATACAGGGGAGTGTACGAAACGATACGCAGGTCGCTGCTGTGTCCGAAGTTGAACTCCGCCATCTGCATGGTTTGAGTGTCAGTGCTGATGCTGATAATCTTCTCCACCTCTATCTTAAAATGGGTGTAGGTGGTGTTCACCGTTTCGGAACAGGTGAAATCCGCAGGCGCGGTATTGGCCTGGGGAAGCGATTCTTCGCCGTTTGTCTTCTCGTCAATCAATGTCCAGGCATCCGATTCGCGGGTAGCCTCCTCGTCACTGGCAAAGTTGGCTCCGTAGATGCGCCATACCTTCCAGTTACGTTCGGGGAACTTACCTGTGTCTCCACCGGTTATCAGGTAGTAGGTGGAAGGCGAAACAGCCACGTCAGATTTAAACACAACGTATGCGTCCGTAAAATTGGTCACACACCATTTGGTCTCGGGTTTTCCGTCAATCAGAGCAGCAAAGCCCTCAGAGGCTGCCGCACCGTCAGTTCCGGAAATAGGGGTCAAAGTAACAGCCGAGCCGCTCGCTGCAAATGCTATGGCAAATGCTGCCGTAACCGACCGTAGGTTACTTTTCAGAAAGGAAGTAATTTTTTTCTTCATCTCTTTTTTTTTTTAGGGTTAGTAATAATATTATTTAATGTATGCTTTCTTTCCATCCTTTATATAAATGCCGCTTCCCGTCCGTTTTACAGGCCGTCCAAGCAAGTCATACGTATACTGTTCCTTGTCCGCCTCTTCCACCGGAGCCGAAGCGATGCCCGTGCCCGTTCCTTCCAGGAAGAAGTCGTAAGGCGTAAAGTTTGTGGCGTCCAACAGGTCTTCGCCGTTGCGTTCGTCAATCAGCACCCACCGAATGTCATCCGCATCCGTAAGGGGGAAGGCGCTTCCGTATAATTTCCACACCGTGGGGTTTCGTCCCGGATTGTTCTTGGTGTCATTGGCGGTATAGATGCGGTATCCGATAATCTGCACAGATGCTTTGGCGTCAAAAATAAAGTAGGCCGGTTCCTCAAAGTGTCCACACCATTTTGTGCTTGTCTTGTTGTCGCACAGATTTCTCCAACCTTCTCCGTTGTAGTACTGGCATTCGCCCTTAGTTACGGTCAGTGAGCCTATTTCCTCCTCATCCGTTCCGAGTAGGTCAAATTCAGACACCTGTACGGTGGTACCGTCCTTTATGTCCTCTACTACCCACAGATAATAGCGGTACTTCTGGATGTTGGGGTTCTTGTTGGTGTACATTCCGTCCGCTGTCTCGTAAACTTTTGCGTGCGAAGAGAACGGAACGGGCCACGCATCTACCGGCTGGGTGGCATTGTCGTCCCACGGAAGGTTTTGTCGCCAGATTCCCGGAGCGCAGTCGTTAAGCAACCAGCACAGCTCGCCTCCCGACACCTGTGCTTCGTCCACCTGGCTTCCCTGTCCGCTGTAAACCAAGTCATAGCAGTTCTCCGTCTGCAGAGTAGTGGCATTGGCCATCAGATGCTGTTTTTTCTGGTCAGAAGAAGTACCTATGTTATAACAGTTCTCCAAAGTGGCGTTCTTGGCAAAGCCCAACAGGGCACCGGCCTTTCCGCCACCCTGTATCTTACCAGTATTGAAACAGTCGTGCATTTGTACGGCTGAACTTGGCGCGGCTCCCACCAGTCCGCCACAATAGTCGCCCTTGCTGCTGGCCTCGCCGCCAAAGCCGCAGTTCTTAACCGTCACGCCGTTTCCGCGGGCCGCACCTATCAAACCGCCCACATACTTTGTGCCGGCAAAAGTACATGTGGAATCAAGATACACATTGCTAACCACTGCTCCGTCCACCACCCCGAAGAGCCCTACAAAGTTTTCGCCCTTCTGGGTCAGATTGCTAATGGTGTGCTCACGGCCGTCAAACGATCCCTTAAACTGATGCTCCAACGTACCGATGGGCTGGAATCCTCCGCCATAAAGACTCATGTCGATGTCCTTTGTCAGCACAATGCTGATGTCCGTCTCTCCGGCGGCAACCATCTGACTTACAGCAGCAAGTTCTCTTGCAGAGCCCACCTGATAGACGCCATCGGCAAAGATCGGCTGGTTATAACCCAACTTCTTGTCCATCCACAACACACGGCCTTTCACATAATCCCTTACCACATCCACTTCGGCATCCCATGTGCCCCAAACCTCTGGATTGCAATGCACCTTTTGGAGCAAGTAGGGCCATCGGATATGATTCAGGCGTGCCGATGCACTGACTTCTGCGCGAAGCGAATCCACGTATGCACCCACCTCCTCCGCATTGAAGCAACCTTCGTCACGGAGTGTCGCCCAGATGTCGCGAAGCTGTTGCCAAGCCTCGGGATCAGACAAGACCCTATCCATCACGCTGTTCCATCTGCCGGCACACCTTACCTTGTAAGTCCATTCCTTACGTTCGTTTCCGGGATATACGTTATAGTCGTTGTCCAGCGCCAGGTCATTGTCCCATACAGGACCGGTATAAATGAACGGATCCATGCGTTCCTTCCACATAAATACTTGCCAGAACATGTCTGTATTTCCGCTGAACTCATTGGCCAGAAAATACTTCAGGAACGATTCCAGATCCAGATGGGTGCGGTATCCCAATGACGGATGGGTATAGTGCTGGCCGAACAGGCGGTTCTCCATTTCATTGAAGTACGATGTTATATAGTTAAGCTGTTCGGGGACAATCTCATCATCTTCGGGCGAATGAACCGTAATGGGATTGCCGTGCGAGGACGTAAAATTGACAGGGTCACTGGATGCATAGCCGTTCATTTCGAAAAGATAACCGCCCGTCAGCAGCTCTCCTTCGGTGTCAGAAGGCATCATTTCGGTAATGTCAATACGATTGGGATCCGAACCTATCCAGTCGGTCAACTGATAAGTGCCGCGATATTCTCCGTTTAAAAGCAAATCCACGTTTCGGCAGAAAGGAGTAAATGTCATCCCCACTCGGCGGCTTACCTCAAAAGCCACGTTGTTGCGGATAAGCGTCTTGTCGCCGTAGTTGTTTATCAGCGTCCATTTCTTTGCCTTGGCAGGCGACTCGTCCTTGGCGCTGCCCTTGAATATATGATGGCTTTTACCGTCATCTATCTTGAAGCGGTAGGGCTTGTTTTCATGCGAGGCCGAGAAGTTGCCTCGTACCCTCACCAATATGGGCCACTCCTGCACCAGCGTGCCCTGTTCGTAAAGCAGGGTTATGCGTGCGTTGAAATCCTGTTTCTTGTTTTGCGGCACTTTACCGTCCTGTACATGAATACTTACCGTAGGCAAGCCTGTTACCTGATAAAAACGGCTGTCATCCCCCGCTCCGGCATGCCCGAAGAATGCCAGTTCGGCTATGGAAGAATGCTTTGCGGCCGGGCCTACATAGCGCACATAGCGCACGCCACGGCTTACCTGTATGTTGTAATAGGTCATCAAGCCTGCAATAGGTTCTTCCTGAATCACATACAAGGGGACAGCGTCCATAAAGGTGGAATCGTTTGCCCCTTCCAGCACACCTAACATCATGGTCCCCGATGTAGTCTTACGCGGCAAAAACCCTATTTTCGTGATGACATGAGGTTCCCCTAAATCCAGGCCTACCCACCCCATACTTTGGTGCGATGCTGCAAAATATGTATCCGCATCGCCGTCAAAGGCACTGGCCGGCCCGTTCTTCTGACTGGTATTACCGCCATTCGCAAAATCATAATAAGGGTAAGTACCGATAGTCCTACCATGAAGTTGCGTACTTTGCGCCCGAACTATCTGCACAAGACAAAGGAATACTATGAATAGAATATGATTCTTCCTTACAAACATTTACCTTTTTACTTATTTGATATGCCTAAATTTACCTCATTCTCTACAAGTCTGGTCATGCATCTCAGCGCAAGTAGTAATTATTTGAGGTTCAAATGTAAAAAAAAAAAACGATTCCACCAAATTATTTTACCGGAAATACATGTAAAAAAGACATATCTTCGGTGTAAATTGTCCATTACAATGCTAAAACAGTATAATAGCGGGATTTTTACACTAATTTGATGTATAAAAAATATATTTTTCCACTAATAATGGACATTTTTAATACATTTGCATTTGGAATATTAAGTTTTCAGGCATGACAATATATTTAAAAATAAAAAATAAATCATTATAAGTAAAAAGAATAATTGTATGTTGAACCGTAAGTCTCTCCTTTTTGTTACATTTCTTGGGGTCACTCTTTTTGCCCAGGCGAGTAACAACTATGCCGACTATGTAAGCACGTTAGTGGGCACAGACTCCAATTTTGAGTTATCAACCGGTAACACCTACCCTGCCACCGCCATGCCTTGGGGCATGAACTTCTGGACACCCCAGACCGGAAAGATGGGAGAAGGATGGATATACAGCTATAATGCCAACCGTATCCGGGGATTCAAACAAACCCACCAGCCAAGCCCGTGGATGAACGACTACGGACAGTTTGCACTTATGCCCACCACCGGCAATCCTGTTTTCCGCGAGGACGACCGCGCCAGTTTCTTCAACCACAAGGCAGAGACTGCCCTTCCTTATTATTATCAGGTCTACCTGGCCGACTATGACATCAATACGGAGTTGGTACCCACAGAGCGTGCAGCCATGTTCCGTTTTACTTTTCCCGAGAACAAGAACTCGTGCGTAGTAATTGATGCGCTTGACAACGGCTCCTCTGTTACCATTATTCCATCTGAACAAAAGATTGTGGGATACTCAACCAAAAACAGCGGTGGTGTGACAGGCAACTTCAAGAACTATTTTGTCATAGTCTTCGACAAGCCCTTTACCTATACCGCCGCAGTGCCCAACGGCGATATCCGCACAAACGACCTTGAAGCCACTTGCAACCATGCCGGAGGCATCATTGGCTTTGCCACCGGGAAGGGCGAACGAGTACATGCCCGTGTGGCCTCATCCTTCATAAGCATTGAACAGGCCGAACTGAATCTGAAGGAACTGGGAGAGATGAACTTTGAACAGTTGAAACAGAAAGGCCGCAACCGCTGGAACGAGGTGTTGGGCCGCATTCAGGTGGAAAGCGCCGATGTGAACGAACTGCGCACCTTCTACAGTTGTCTGTATCGCAGCACACTTTTCCCCAGAATGTTCTACGAATACGATGCTCAGGGCAACATCGTACACTACAGTCCGCATACCGGCAACGTTGAACCTGGCTACTTTTTCACTGACACTGGTTTCTGGGATTCTTTCCGTGCAGAAATGCCACTCATCAACCTCATATATCCCGAAATGGCAGAAAAAATGCAGGAAGGATTCTTCAATGCCTACAAGGAAAGCGGCTTTTATCCCGAATGGGCCACACCAGGACACCGCGACTGCATGGTGGGCAACAACTCGGCCTCTGTTGTGGCCGACGCATATGTCAAGGGCATTATAAAAAAGAATGTAGAGGACATTTACAAGGCACTGCTCCACGACGCGAATGCCGTACACTCCACAGTAGGCTCCTCGGGCCGTACCGCCTACAAGGAATACAACCAATTGGGCTATGTCCCCTCAGATGTTGTCGGACAAAGCGCGTCGCGGACATTGGAGTATGCATACGACGACTGGTGTATCTATCAGATGGGAAAGAAACTGGGACGTCCCGCCAACGAGACAGACATATACAAGCAACGCAGCCAGAACTACAAGAACATATTCCATCCCAAATACGGAATGATGAGCGGACGTGACTCTAAAGGCAATTTCCCCGAGAACTTCAAACCCGATGCATGGTGGGGACCCTTTACAGAAGGAAACAGCTGGCATTGGACATGGTGTGTGTTCCACGACATTCGCGGACTCATAAATCTGATGGGAGGGGAGCAGGCCTTCTTAAACAAGCTTGATGCCGTCTTCACCACACCACCCACATTCGGTGGAAACGTGGATACACGCAAGCAACTCATCCATGAAATGCGCGAGATGCAGGTTGTCAATATGGGGCAATATGCCCACGGCAATCAGCCCATCCAACACATGATTTACCTATACAACTTTGCCGGACAGCCCTGGAAAACACAATATTGGGTCCGTGAGGTTATGCGACGCCTTTACAACCCCACGCCCGACGGTTATTGCGGTGACGAGGACAACGGCCAGACCTCAGCCTGGTATGTAATGTCTTCGCTTGGTTTCTACTCCGTTTGTCCAGCCACGGATCAGTATGTGCTTGGCGCTCCTCTTTACAAGAAAGCTAAGGTAAACCTGGCCAACGGAAAAACCATTGAGCTGACCGCTCCCGACAACAGCGACGAAAACCGCTATGTACAGTCGCTCAAAATTAACGGAAAGGCCTATGACAAGAACTACTTTACCCATGAGCTGCTGCTGAGAGGCGCAAAGCTCCAGTACCAGATGAGCGACAAGCCCAACACAAACCGAGGTACGCAGGCATCGGCCTATCCTTATTCATTCTCCGACAAGGACGAGTAGCCGCAATCATATTAGGGTGGTTCTAAAAATTATGTTGTGTTGATTTTCGATCTATTTTCGGATGTGCTTTTGTAAGTTGAAGAGGGAGCATAGCGTGCTATGTGACTGATGATACTTGACAAAATGACACCGAAAGAGACGAAAAGCGGCCGAAACGGAGAACACCAGAAAAGGTAAAAACCTAAATCCAGAATTTTTAGAACCACCCATTACCCCATTTTACCGAATTATAAGCAAAATGAAAATGAAAACACCAAAGGTTCTCTTGCAGTCATTATCGCTGTTCGTGATGTTATTGGCTACAGAAGCAATAGCCAACGACAAAGAAAACGGAAAAGTCATTATGACTAATCCTCTTAACCTCAGTTATAAATTCGAAGAAAAAGACCCAGTCCACCGCACGGGCGCCGATCCGGTTATTATACTCTACAAGGACAAGTATTTTCTCTTCTCATCGCACGCTGCTGGTTATTCATACTCCGACAATCTGCGCGACTGGACGCACATGTTCAGCAAAATGCCTCTGGTAAAAGAGTGGGCACCTGCCGTAATGGTTTACGATGACTACATCTACTATTTAGGTTTCGGGAACAACAAATTATACCGTTCAAACGATCCGCTCAACGATAAATGGGAACTGGTGGAAGGTGCGGAATTACCAGGTACAGGTGACCCCGATTTTTTCATAGACAACGACGGCCGTGTGTTTTTCCTATACGGCTGTTCATCTGGAGGGCCGATGAAAGGCTATGAGGTAGACCCCAAAAACAACTTCAGGCGCATCTCCGAAGAGGTAGACATGATGCCCTACAATGGGGAACGACTTGGCTGGGAAGTACCAGGGAACCATAATGAAAAAACAAACGAAAAAGGATGGAACGAAGGAGTCAGCATGGTTCATGAAGGCGACCACTATTATTTCTTCTATGCTACTCCGGGTACTGAATATACAACTTATTGTTCTGGGGCATATGTAGGAAAAAGTCCTTTAGGCCCATTCGAACCGATGGAAGGCTCACCCTATGCCATCAGACCTGATGGATTCTTCACCGGAGGTGGTCACGGACATCCGTTCAAAGACCGCTATGGCAACCAATGGTATGTGGCTTCACTCATAATAGGGACACGCGAACATTACGAGCGCCGTATTGGCATATTTCCCGCTTTTTACAATAACGGATATGCACATGCCATTACCGACGGATTCGACAAACCATTTGTCGTACCCGACAAAAAAATGGATTTTGAAAAAGAGTCCATCCTACTCAATATGAACATACTAAGTATTAACAAGACAATGACTGCCTCGTCCACACTTAACGAGATGACACCCGATAAGGCCGCAGACGATAATATCCGTTCATGGTGGTCGGCACAAACGGGGAAAAACGGAGAATGGCTGCAAATGGATCTGGGTCGTACCATGAGCGTAGAGGCTCTTGAAGTGTGCTTTGCCGACGAAGGGTTCAAAAGTTACCGTTATGACAAAAATATCCCTGTCTATAAATATCTAGTTGAAGGTTCTGATGACGGGGAAAAGTGGCATACCGTACTTGACAGATCAAATAACACAAAAGATCAGATATATGAACTTTTTGTACTGCCCAAAGCCAATCCAATCCGCTATTTGCGCGTAACCAATAAAACAGACTTTGCCGTCGGACAATTCTCCGTAAGCGACCTGCGCGTATTTGGCCGCGCAAAGGGAAAGGTGCCACCCTTGGTAAAAGGTTTCAACGCCATTCGCCAAGCCGACAGAAGACGCATTGTCATGTCATGGGAACCACAACAGGAGGCAAACGGCTATATCGTACGTTGGGGTACAACTGAAGAACGTATGAACCACGCATCACGCGTCTACACTACAGACATAAACTATGGATTCTTTGACAGCGAACAAACCTATTATGTATCCGTTCAGCCTTTCAATGAAAAAGGATTAGGAAAAATGTCAAAAATAATAAAAGTTGAATAAGGCCCTACTCCAATATGCCAAATGGTATTCCATGGGTATTGGAGTTCTGGCCTGCCCGATACCACCAACAAAACGGATTTGACAAAAACGCAGAAGAATCCGCAAAAATCCACAAGGCTCATTAAACTCTGATTAACAGTATATTGCATTTACAATTTATTTTTATTAAAATGTAAACGTGTTTACATAGTTAGGTAAATACGTTTACATAGTTAGGTAAATGGATTTACACAACTATGTAAATCCATTTACACTTAGATGTAAATTTACTGCCAGCCTGCTGGCTCAAAAGACACACAGAGGTCCAGGGATTCTTTCAGTACGACACAACCTTTATCAGCCCTGGAAAAGTTGTTTATTTGTAAAGTTTTATTCGGGATAGATAAGATATTTCCGGCGTTGTTCCCTGAAACGGGCCGCATCCTCCTTCCAGGTTGCTTCTATCTCTTGTGCGGAATGGCCGTCCAGAATCATTTGACGGATATGGCGCTGTCCGGTAAGCAGATCGAAGAATCTGTTCTTCAGGAAAAACTGCTCCTTATCCTTCATGCGGCGGAATGCGTCCACCACATAGCTGAGGTCAATTCTGGCTTTTCTTTGTAAGTCGGCCAGGCTTATCCCGGTAAGATCCACTCCGTGGCAAAGTTTGTCAAGCAAAGGAGGGTTCTTGGCTCCGGGCCTGCTTTCCGGAGTGAAGCTGAACGGACAGTCTTGCATATCGGGATGACCGTAAATCTGGAAAGGATGGTCGGTACCTCTGCCCAGAGAGACACTGGTTCCCTCAAAATAGCAGGTACTGGGATAGAGGTAGACAGACGCCATATTGGGCAGATTGGGACTGGGCGCAACAGGCAGTTTATAAAAAGACTGATGGCTATAGCCCGAACATGGTATAACGGTAAGCCCGCAAGGCGGCACCCACCCTTCTCCGGTAGCCATAAAGGCCAGTTCGCCCAGCGTCATTCCGTGTACAATGGGAACAGGCAATGCCCCCACGCCACTCTTCAGACTCATGTCCAGAATGGGGCCGTCCACAAAATGCCCGTTGGGATTGGGACGGTCCAGGATGACAACCTGATGTCCGAACTCGCTGCACCGCCGCATCAGACGGAGCATGGTTACATAGTAGGTATAGAAGCGCAGCCCCACATCCTGAATATCAACGACAAGTACGTCGAAACGCCTCATGGCCTCGTCGCTTGGGCCGGGACGTTTGCCATCGTAAAGGGAAAGAATGGGAATACCGGTATCCTTGTCCACGCTGTTCCCTACATGCTCCCCGGCGTCGGCATCGCCCCGGAATCCGTGTTCGGGTGAAAACAGAGTGGTTACCTGTACTTTTTCCTTAACCAACACATCCAGTATGTGCTTTCCGTTGCTCAGACATCCTGTATGGTTGCTGAACACGGCAACCCTTTTCCCTTTCAACAAAGGCAGATATGATTCGGTTTTGTCATCGCCCAAGAGCAGGCTGTCGTTAACCCAAACCGGTTCGGCTGCACAGAGGACAAAAAGCGAAAGCACCCAAAAACAGATGCAGGAACAAAGTTTTCTCATGATGTGTTTACGCAAAATATTATGTGCAAAAATAATGATAAAATATGAAAACGAACCATTTAGACAACATATTTTTAGGTTCAGTGACGTGAACGGGTCAGAATTTATGGCTCAAAACACAGGGAACGGCTATATTATCATGGAAAAAGAATATCTTTGTCTTGTGAAACCCCAGATAATGTTTTCCCGCTCGTTCAGGCGAATTTGAAATTCGTCTGCCGTGAGTATAAGAATTTACAATTCGAAAAAAGAAAAACAATTCAAAGAAGAATGCTCAAAATATAAATTCAAATGACAACACCCCTCACAAAACACCTCTACTTCACAACATCTACCGTAATTGACTGGGTAGACATCTTCACTCGCGCCAGTTATCGCCATATTGTTGTTGATTCGCTCACCTATTGCCAGCAGGCAAAGGGGCTTAAGATTTACGCTTGGGTACTGATGTCGAACCACCTACACATGGTAGTAAGTACGGAGGGGAAACAAACTATCGGTGAAATTCTGCGCGATTTCAAAAAATTTACGAACAAGAAAATATTGAAGACACTGGAAGAAGACGAACACGAAAGCCGACGGACGTGGATGCTCGACCGCTTCCGCTTTGCTGGTGCGAACGATAAAAAGATTACAAATTACCGTTTCTGGCGAGAAGGCAACTACGTAGAGGATATTTATACACCAGAGTTCCTGCGGCAAAAAATTAACTACATCCATCAGAATCCAGTAAGAGCCGAGATTGTGGCCAGGCCAGAGGATTACCTATATAGTTCGGGGTCGGACTATGCGGGAGAAAAAGGACTGCTGAATGTTGAGGTAATAAGATTTTAATTGTCAAACGCATTACAAATGCTTATACTCATAGCTGCCGAATTGCAAATTCGGCAGAACGAAGTCGGTATATATAATATATAATGTATAAAGCGGAAAGAAACCGACTTAAAACACAAAAAGGAACTACCGAAGTAATTCCCTTTCTGAAGCGCTTCAGGATGGGCTTGAACCAACGACCCCATGATTAACAGTCATGTGCTCTAACCAACTGAGCTACTGAAGCATTTGCAATCTCGGAAGTAAACTTTGCGCTTCAGGATGGGCTTGAACCAACGACCCCATGATTAACAGTCATGTGCTCTAACCAACTGAGCTACTGAAGCAACTTTTTTGAGTTTTTCCTCAATTGCGCTGCAAAATTAGAGCTTTTTTGCGAAATATGCAATATCTTTGCAAAAAAAATACGGAAAACAGGCAAAATAATTGTTTCCGGCCATGTCTTATGTGGCATTTTTACCGGAACAAAGGGATTGAAAACCATTTGGCTGCCCGAAATGAGGATTGTGAACAAGTAAATATAATATGGAGAAAATGAGGAAGACAATCTGTTTGATTGGATTTATACTGATAGGGGCAACCGTGCATGCCCAGGAAAAGGAAGGCCATCTGTCGGCTGTAAGCAGGAATTTGGAAATCTTCAACGATTTGTATAAACAACTGGAGCTGTTCTATGTAGACACTCTGAATGCAGATACCGTGATGCAATGGTGCATTGACGGCATGCTAAGCAAGGTGGATCCCTATACAGGATATTATCCGCTTAACAATGAGGAGCTGCGCACGATGTCCACTGGCAAATATGCCGGTATCGGCAGTGTGGTACGCTTCCACAAAAAGGAGGACCGTGTGGTTATAAGCGAACCTTATTGGGACTCGCCAAGCCAAAAAGCCGGTGTGAAGGCCGGAGACATCATTCTGGCTATTGACAAAAAAGACGTAAAGGGGATGCCGGTTGACAAAGTGAGCAACATGCTGCGCGGCGAGGCCGGAACCACATTTGAGCTAAAGGTACAACGGCCGGGAGTAAAGAAACCTTTGTCGTTCAAGATTACCCGCGAGACCATAAAGGTTCCACAAGTCCCCTACTACGGTATGCTGAAGCCAGGTATAGGCTACATCTGTCTTTCCGGTTTTGCCGACGGAGCCAGCCGAGAAATGAAGCAGGCGCTTATAGAACTGAAAAAACAGGGGGCTGACAGAATGGTACTGGATTTGCGGGACAACCCCGGAGGTTCGCTGGACGAATCGGTTGACATTGCCAACCTGTTCATCCCCAAAGGGAAAAAGGTAGTCTTCACCAAAGGGAAAATGGCAAGCACGAACAGGGATTTCTATACAGCCGTAGAGCCGGTAGACTCCGTTATGCCACTTGTTGTGATGGTGGACGGGGGCACAGCCTCTTCTGCGGAAATTGTAAGCGGGAGTCTTCAGGATATGGACCGTGCGATAGTCATCGGAGCACGCACTTTTGGCAAAGGATTTGTCCAGATGATACGCGAACTCCCCTATGGCGGCAACCTGAAAATCACAACCAGCAGATACTACATTCCCAGCGGACGCTGCATACAGGCTCATGACTTCCGCCATCTCAACCCAGACGGTTCCGTCGGGACTGTACCTGACAGTCTGACAAAAGTCTTCCATACTGCCTCCGGCAGAGAAGTGCGTGACGGAGGAGGCATTAAGCCGGACATGGAAATAAAGCCGGACAGTCTGCCCACTCTCATCTACGACTTGGTTTCCAGCGATGCGTTCTTTGATTTTGCCACGCAATACGCCCTTGAACACAAGTCCATTCCCCAACCGGGAGAATTCAGCCTGTCCGACCAGGATTATGCCAAGTTCGTAGACTTTATCTGCGCTTCGGGCTTCAAATATAACCGCAGGAGCGACAACGTATTAGACCTGTTCCGCGACGTGGCCAAGCGCGAAGGCTATCTGGAAACCATTAAAAATGATCTGGAAGCGCTCAGATCAAAACTGAAGACAGACCTGCCCGCCGACTTGGTACGCTTCCGTGACAAAATAGAGCCTTACATCTGTGACGAGCTGATACGGCGCTATTATTACCAAAAGGGAAGCATAAGGCAGATGCTGGTGAAGGACCCGTGTACCGAACGCGCCCTGGAGCTATTGTCGGACCCCAAAACCATGTGGGAGAAGGTAAAGGTAAAGAATACAGAAAACAACCATAAATAAAAGAAAAATGCGACGTAATATCCGTAAGTCAAACCAGAGATTCATGTGGGGCGTGATGGCTATGGCCATGGCAGTTTTGCTCATCGTGTACCTTTTCTTGTCATTATGTCCGCCCCAAAAGTGATTATTTTCACTGTTTAGATGAAAAAAAGAGGGTTTCGTAGCCCTTAATTCATAAATAATCACTATCTTTGCAGCGTGATGAAGTGAGGGGCTTGACAAGTTCCTCACTTTGCTTTATAACACTGTTAAGAAAACATGATTAGTAAAAACGCAGTACAAGAGGCCGTAAATGAATGGCTGGCAGGAAAAGAGTATTTTCTTGTAGACTTAAGTGTGAGTGCAGACGACCGTATCGTTGTAGTAATTGACCATGCAGAAGGCGTGTGGATAGAAGACTGTGCTGATTTGAGCCGCTTTATCGAATCACATCTTAACAGAGACGATGAAGATTATGAACTGGAAGTGGGCAGCGCCGGCCTGGGACAGCCGTTCCGTGTGCTGAAGCAGTACGAAATTCATGTAGGGAAGCCTGTAGAATCGCAGACGCTTGACGGCCATAAGTATCATGGCACATTGCTTTCTGTGGATACCGAAGGATTTGAAATCGGAGTAATGCAGAAGGTAAAGGAAGAGGGCAAGAAACGCCCTGAGATGAAAGAAGTGCCCGTCCGTCTGAATTTCAGCGAAGTGGCCTTCACCAAGTATCTTATCAAAGTATAAAAAAACAAAAACATATATGGCAACAAAAACAACCGGACCCGTGAATCTGATTGACTCGTTCGCGGAATTTAAAGAGAACAAGAACATTGACCGCGCCACGCTGATGAGTGTGCTGGAGGAATGTTTCCGCAGTGTCATTGCAAAGACCTATGGCAGCGATGAGAACTATGACGTGATTGTAAACCCGGACAAGGGCGATTTTGAAATCTACCGTAACCGTACAGTAGTACCCGACGGAGAAGTAAAGGACCCCAACCTGGAAATCTCCATCTCTGAAGCACGAAGCATTGAAGACGACTATGAGGTGGGTGAAGAAGTAAGCCAATTGGTACAGTTTGCAGAATTCGGACGCCGTGCAATCCTCACCCTCCGACAGACATTGGCCAGCCGCATACTGGAATTGGAGCACGATTCTTTGTACAACCAGTACAAGGACCGCGTGGGCGAGGTAGTGAGCGCAGAAGTATACCAATCCTGGAAGCGCGAGGCCCTGTTGGTTGACGAAGCAAACAACGAACTGATTCTGCCAAAGACAGAACAGATTCCGGGTGACCACTTCCGCAAGGGAGAGACCGCCCGTGCAGTAATACTGCGCGTAGACAACACAAACGGCGCGCCAAAGATTATCCTCAGCCGTACCTCTCCGCTATTCCTTCAGCGTCTGCTGGAGTCTGAAGTGCCCGAAATACAGGACGGTCTGATTACTATCCACAAAGTGGCCCGCATTCCCGGAGAACGCGCAAAGGTGGCCGTAGAAAGCTACGACGACCGCATAGACCCCGTTGGAGCCTGTGTGGGCGTAAAGGGAAGCCGCGTACACGGAATCGTGCGCGAACTGCACAAAGAGAACATCGACGTTATCAACTGGACCAGCAATATCCAACTGCTCATTGCCCGCGCCTTAGGCCCCGCCCAGGTAAACAATGTAGTATTATACGAGGATGAGCGCAGAGCAGAGGTCTACCTGGATCCTGACCAAGTTTCACTGGCCATCGGAAAAAGCGGTCTCAACATCAAGTTGGCAAGTATGCTGACCGAATACACCATTGACGTATTCCGTGACAATGACGAAGCTATCGACGACGTTAATCTGGATGAATTTGCAGATGTTGTTGACGAATGGATTATCGAAGAATTCAAGAAGGCCGGCTTTGGCACGGCACGCGAAGTGCTTTCTGCCACCCGCGACGAGCTGATCAGCCGTGTTGATGTTGAAGAAGAAACAATTGATGACATTCTGAAGATTCTTGCAGCCGAGTTCAACGAGGACGCTTCCGACGTTGAAGAAGAGACAGAAGAAGAAACAGAAGAGGCAGCAGAGACAGACGAACAACTTGAACAACTTTAAAAAAGGAGGAGGGAATAGATGAGTATCAGACTTAGCAAAGTAACCAAAGAATGCAATGTAGGATTGCAGACCGTTGTGGAGTTTCTTCAGAAGAAGGGCTTCGGAGATGTGGAGGCAACCCCCAATACCAAGATATCCGAAGAGCAATATGAAATGCTGCTCAAGGAATTCTCTCCCGACAAAGGACTTCGCAGCCAAGCGGCCAAACTGAGCCAACAACGTCAGGAGAACAAGGAAAACAAAAAAGAGTCTTCACGTTCAAAACAACAGAAGAAGGCCGAAATGATCAAGGTGGAGGTAGAAAAGGTTGAAGGTCCTAAGATCCTTGGGCACATCGACCTGAATGCGCCCCAAAAGGCAAAGCCCGCACCCGAGGCGGAACCTGCCAAGGAAACCCCGAAACAGGAGGAGGTGACTGTACAGGAAAAGCCCGTAACGGCTGAAAAAGAAACGGTGCAGAAGCCCGAAGCTGTCGAAACAGTACAAGAAGCGCCCAAACCAAAGGAAGAAAAGCCGGCAGTTGGGTCCGAAGTGGATGGTGTGTTCCGTTTGAATCCAGCTCCTCAGGCAGGTCCCGGCATTACGGTTAAGGGACACATCGACTTGTCTGCCCTGAACCAGAGCACCCGTCCTAAAAAGAAGACCAAGGAGGAGAAACGTCGCGAACGCGAGGAAAAGAACCGTCCGAACGGCCAGCAGGGACAAGGCGACCGCAAAAAGAGAACACGCATCGGCAAGGAACGCGTAGACGTTAATGCCGTAGCCAGTCAGATTCAGAACAACGGCGGAAACAGCAGCCAAAAGAACCGCCAGGGAAACAACGCCAACAATAATGCCAACGCTGCCGGAAACAGCGGCAAGAACAAACAGCGCCACAAGAATCATCCCAAGCAGGCTCCTGTTCAGGCAGAAGTAAGCGATGAGGAAGTGGCAAAGCAGGTACGCGAAACCCTGGCCCGACTGACCAACAAGAACAACAAGATGGGCAAGGGCGCCAAATACCGCCGAGAAAAGCGTGAAGCCATCCGTGCCGGAATCGAAGAAGAAATACAGGCAGAAGCAGCAGAAAGCAAGATTCTGAAACTTACAGAATTTGTGACTGCCAACGAATTGGCCACCATGATGAACATCCCTGTAACTCAGGTTATCGCAACCTGCATGAGCATTGGAATCATGGTAAGCATCAACCAGCGCATGGACGCCGAGACCATCAATCTGGTTGCTGAAGAATTCGGATTCCAGACCGAATATGTCAGCACCGAGGTAAGCGAGGCCGTCAATGTGGCGGAAGACGATGAAGAAGACCTGCTTCCCCGTGCCCCGATTGTTACGGTTATGGGACACGTTGACCATGGTAAGACCTCTTTGCTCGACTACATCCGCCAGACCAACGTCATTGCGGGTGAAGCCGGAGGTATTACACAGCACATCGGTGCCTACAACGTAAAACTGCAGGACGGACGCCACGTTACATTCCTTGACACCCCCGGCCACGAAGCATTTACCGCCATGCGTGCCCGCGGTGCCCAGGTAACGGACATCGCCATCATCATCATTGCCGCCGATGACAGTATTATGCCTCAGACCAAGGAGGCCATCAACCACGCCATGGCAGCCAATGTACCCATTGTGTTTGCCATCAACAAGGTAGACAAGCCTACAGCCAATCCGGAAAAAATAAAGGAAGGACTGGCCCAGATGAACTTCCTGGTTGAAGACTGGGGCGGAAAATACCAGAGCCAGGACATCAGTGCCAAAAAAGGAATCGGTGTGGAAGAATTGCTGGAAAAGGTGTTGCTCGAAGCAGAAATGCTCGATCTGAAGGCCAACCCCAACCGCAAGGCTATGGGTACCATCATTGAGTCTTCACTGGACAAAGGCCGAGGCTATGTGGCCACCGTGCTTGTCAGCAACGGAACCCTTCGTGTGGGAGATGTAATGCTGGCCGGTACACATTACGGCCGTGTGAAAGCCATGTTGGACGAGCGCGGACGCCGCGTAAAGGAAATCGGTCCGGCACAGGCTGCCACCATACTGGGTCTGAACGGTGCACCGCAAGCCGGAGATGCCTTCCACATTATGGACTCAGACCAGGAAGCGCGAGAAATTGCCAGCAAGCGTGAACATCTGGCACGCGAACAAGGATTGCGCACACTGAAGCGTGTGGACTTGAACGAGATTGGCCGCCGTATCGCGCTGGGCGACTTCAAGGAGCTCAACCTGATTGTCAAGGGAGACGTAGACGGTTCTATCGAAGCTCTCAGCGACTCACTCATCAAGCTGTCTACCGAAAAGATTCAGGTAAATGTAATCCAGAAAGCCGTGGGACAGATTTCAGAGAGCGACGTAAACCTGGCCGCTGCTTCAGATGCCATTATCGTAGCCTTCCAGGTACGTCCTTCCGCCGCCGCCCGCAAGCTGGCTGAGCAGGAAGGAGTGGACATCCGCACCTACAGCGTCATTTATGATGCCATAGAAGAAGTCAAGGACGCTATGGAAGGCATGCTCTCTCCCGAAATCAAGGAAGAAGTTACCGCCCAAGTTGAGGTACGCCAGGTTTACCACATCAGCAAGGTGGGTACTGTGGCCGGCGCCTACGTAATTGACGGTAAGGTACACCGCACAGACAAGGCCCGCGTGGTACGCGACGGTATTGTTGTGTTCACCGGAGAGATAAATGCGCTCAAGCGTTTCAAGGACGATGTGAAGGAAGTGTCCACCAACTTCGAATGCGGTCTTTCACTCGTCAACTACAACGATTTAAGAGAAGGCGACATAATCGAAACATTTGCCGAGATAGAGATTAAAGCAAAACTCTAAAGAACAACGTTTCCGGGAACGGCAAAAGCCTTCCCGGAATGTTTTTAATATATACAGATGCAGACTATAGATTGGATTCTCGTGGTTCTTCTGCTGCTGGGCGCTATCAGAGGCTGGCGTACCGGACTGATTAAGCAAGTAGTATCGCTCGGCGGACTGATTGCCGGACTTTTGATAGCGAAATTGTGCTATGCAATGGTTGGCGATGCCATCGCTCCCCACATAGACAACCATACCACCCTGGCCCATGTGCTGGCATTTATCCTTATCTGGATCGCAGTACCGGTCATACTGGGAGTCTTGGGTGAAATATTAACCACGGTACTTGACAAATTATTCGTATTGGGAACGGTCAATAGCATATTGGGAGCCTTGCTGGGACTGATAAAGTTCCAGCTTATCATCGGCGCCCTGATATGGGTACTATGCGCCACGAAAATCATTGGAGAAAACACCATGCAGCAGTCGGTTTTGTGCGCACCGCTTAAGGCTGTGCCCGAGGCGCTGTATACAGCAATGACAGAAAATGGAAGACAAGAATAGTTTTGTACGTCAGGTTGCGGAAAAGAAGTATGAATTCGGCTTTACCACCGATGTACAGACAGATATAATAGACAAAGGGCTTTCAGAGGATGTGGTCCGTCTGATTTCCCAAAAGAAGAACGAGCCCGAATGGCTGCTGGAGTTCCGTCTAAAGGCTTTTCGCTATTGGCTGACCCAAGAGGCGCCTACATGGGGCCACCTGAAGATGCCCGAAATAGACTACCAGGACATTTCCTATTATGCCGACCCCACAGCCAAGAAAAATCAGGACGCTCCCAAGGAGATTGACCCTGAGCTGATGAAGACATTCGACAAGCTGGGCATTCCCTTGGAGGAACGAATGGCATTGAGCGGCATGGCCGTGGATGCCGTCATGGATTCGGTAAGCGTAAAGACCACCTTCACGGAGAAGCTGCAGGAAAAGGGCATTATCTTCTGTAGTATAAGCGAGGCGGTAAAGAACCATCCCGATCTGGTGCGCCAATATCTGGGAACAGTTGTCCCGTACCGCGACAATTATTTTGCCGCCCTTAATTCCGCAGTTTTCAGCGACGGCAGCTTTGTGTATATCCCCAAGGGAGTGCGCTGTCCTATGGAACTGAGCACCTATTTCCGCATCAACGCAAGGGGGACCGGACAGTTCGAGCGTACCCTGATTGTGTGCGATGAGGATGCCTATGTCTCCTATCTTGAAGGATGTACCGCTCCCATGCGTGACGAGAACCAGCTTCATGCCGCCATTGTGGAAATTGTAGTCATGAAGAACGCCGAGGTAAAGTACAGTACTGTACAGAACTGGTATCCGGGCGATTCGGAAGGAAAGGGAGGCGTACTGAATCTTGTCACCAAGAGGGGACACCTACGCGGCGACAACAGTCGGCTTAGCTGGACGCAGGTGGAGACCGGCAGCGCCATCACATGGAAATACCCCAGCTGCGTGCTTTCCGGTGACGGAAGCCAGGCCGAGTTCTACAGTGTGGCGGTGACAAACAACTTCCAGCAGGCTGATACCGGAACCAAGATGATTCATCTGGGACGCAACACATCAAGCACCATTATAAGCAAGGGAATCTCTGCCGGCAAGAGCCAGAACTCGTACCGCGGTCTGGTACGCGTGGCGCCATCGGCCGAGAACGCCAGAAACTACAGCAGCTGCGACTCCCTGCTTCTGGGCAGTACCTGCGGTGCCCACACGTTCCCCTATATGGACGCTCAGAACGAAACCGCAGTAATTGAACACGAAGCCACTACCAGCAAGATTAGCGAAGACCAGCTGTTCTACTGCAACCAGCGCGGCATTGAGACCGAAGACGCTGTGGGACTGATTGTAAACGGATACGCAAAAGACGTACTCAACAAGCTGCCCATGGAATTTGCCGTAGAGGCGCAGAAACTGCTGGGCGTAAGCCTGGAGGGTTCTGTCGGATAACCTAATTTAGAGAAGAAAGTCAGATTATGTTAGAAATTATAGATTTGCATGCCAGCATCAATGGCAAGGAGATTTTAAAGGGAATAAACCTTACGGTACGCGATGGCGAGGTGCATGCCCTGATGGGACAGAACGGTGCGGGAAAAAGCACACTGAGCAACGTCATTGTGGGACACCCATCGTATGAGGTAACACAAGGGCAGATTCTGTTCAACGGCAAGAACCTGCTGGAAATGAAGCCCGAAGAAAGGGCGCACGAAGGGATTTTCCTGAGTTTCCAGCAACCGGTGGAGATTCCGGGAGTGAGCATGGTCAACTTTATGCGTGCCGCATTGAACGCAAAACGCAAATATTGGGGACAGGAGCCTCTTTCAGCCGGTGACTTCCTGAAGCTGATGCGCGAGAAACGCCGCATAGTGGAGTTGGACAACAAACTGGCCAACCGTAGTGTGAACGAAGGCTTCAGCGGCGGTGAGAAGAAGCGCAACGAGATCTTCCAGATGGCCATGCTGGAGCCCACACTTAGCATCCTTGACGAAACGGATTCCGGGCTCGACGTGGACGCCCTCCGCATTGTGGCCGAAGGGTTCAACAAACTCCGCACTCCGCAGACCAGCGCCATTGTCATTACGCATTACCAACGCCTGCTTGACTATCTGAAGCCGGACATCGTGCATGTGCTTATGAACGGACGCATTGTCAAGACTGACGGTCCCCAGCTGGCCGCTGAAATAGAGAAAAGAGGATTTGACTGGATTAAGGAAGAGCAGTAATGAATAGCGAACAACAATATATCGACCTTTACCTACAGGCCCAGGAACTTATCTGCCGCCATTCCTCTTCCCTGATGAATTCCAGACGGCAGGAGGCTTTCGAGGCGTTCCGGCAGTCTGGCTTTCCCGGACATCAAGCGGAACGGTATAAATATACGGATGTGGCACAGGTCTTTTCCCCCGATTACGGACTTAACCTGAGCCGTCTGGACATTCCGGTAAATCCGTATGAGGTGTTCCGCTGCGATGTGCCCAATTTAAGCACGTCGCTCTATTTTGTCCTCAACGACCAGTTCTATGACAAGGCCCTTCCCAAGGTACAGCTTCCCGACGGAGTGATTGTATCCTCGCTGAACAAGGCGTCCGTCCAGCATCCCGAACTGCTGGAACGCTGCTACGGCCGGCTGGCACGCTCGGGCAAGGATGCCATAAACGCCCTCAATACCATGCTGGCCCAAGACGGGCTGCTGGTCTACGTGCCCCGCGGCGTGGTTGTGGATCGTACCATACAGGTGGTCAATATCCTCCGTGCCGATGTGGACTTGATGGTGAACCGCCGTGTGCTGGTTGTGCTGGAAGACGGGGCGCAAGCCCGAATCCTGGTATGCGACCACGCACTTGACGACCGCAACTTCCTGGCCACCCAGGTTTCAGAAATCTTTGTGGGCGAAAACGCCCACCTTGAACTGTACGAACTGGAGGAGACCCATGTGAAGTGCCGCCGGATGTCCAACATGTATGTGCAGATGCAGGCCAACAGCACGGCTGTGCTTGACAGCATTACCCTGCAGAACGGGCTTACCCGCAACCGTGCGGACGTGCGTTTGGACGGGCCGGGAGCGGAAGTATACATGAACGGATGCGTCATTGCCGACCAGAAGCAGCACGTGGACAACAACACCCTTATAGACCATGCCGCCGCCCATTGCCAGAGCCACCAGTTATATAAATATGTGCTCGACGATGAGGCCGTGGGCGCATTTGCCGGCAGAATACTTGTCCGCGAGGGTGCACAGCACACCGTTTCCAAGGAAACCAATGCCAACCTGTGCGCCAGCCGCACAGCCCGCATGTATGCCCAGCCCATGCTGGAGATCTATGCCGACGATGTCAAGTGCAGCCACGGCAGTACGGTAGGCCAGTTGGGCGACGCCGCCCTGTTCTACATGCGCCAGCGCGGCATTCCCGAGGATGAGGCACGCATGCTGCTCAAGTTCGCCTTCGTGGGCGAGGTGATTGATTCCATCCGGCTGGAATCCCTCCGCGACCGCCTTCATCATCTGGCGGAAAAGCGTTTCCGCGGAGAATTAAGCCGATGCAAGGACTGCAAACTCTGTAAATAAAAGTCATGTCATACGATTTAGAACAGATACGCCGGGATTTTCCCATACTGCAACGCCAGGTGTACGGCCGCCCGCTGGTCTATCTGGACAACGGCGCCACCACACAGAAACCACGCTGCGTGGTAGAGGCCATGACCGACGAATATTATAACGTGAACGCCAATGTACACAGGGGCGTGCATTTCCTGAGCCAGCAGGCCACGGAGCTGCACGAGCAGAGCCGCGAGACGGTACGCCGCTTCCTGAACGCCGCCTCAGTAAACGAGATTGTCTTTACCCGCGGCACCACGGAGAGCATGAACCTTGTGGCCAGTTGCTTTTCCGAAGCGTTCATGCAGGAGGGCGACGAGGTTATCGTCAGCACCCTGGAACACCATTCCAACATTGTCCCCTGGCAACTGGCACAGGCCAGAAAGGGCATACGCCTACGCGTGATACCCATTACCGATGAAGGCACGGTCTGTATGGACGAATACCGCAGGCTGTTCAACTCCCGCACACGCATTGTATCCGTAGCGCACGTCAGCAATGTGCTCGGAACTGTAAATCCCATAAGGGAGATGACGGAAATCGCCCACGCCCACGGAGTGCCGGTGGTGATAGACGGAGCGCAGAGTGCGCCCCACATGGCAGTGGACGTGCAACAGTTGGACTGCGACTTCTTTGCTTTCAGCGGACACAAGGTGTACGGCCCGACTGGAGTGGGCGTGCTGTACGGCCGCGAGGATTGGCTTGACCGTCTTCCGCCCTACATGGGAGGCGGCGAAATGATAAAGCGCGTTTCCTTTGAAAAGACAACCTTCAACGAACTTCCCTACAAATTCGAGGCCGGCACGCCCGACTATGTGGCCACCACAGGCCTGGCCAAGGCGCTGGACTACGTAAGCCATCTGGGCATGGAGCGCATAGAGGCGTATGAAAAGCGCCTGGCACACTATGCCGCAGAGCGGCTGCAGCAGATTCCCGGCATGTGTCTGTACGGTCCCATGGCATACGGGGCTGAGGGTTCCGGCCCGATATCCTTCAACGTAAAGGGAATCCACCATCTGGACATGGGCACGCTGCTCGACCGTCTGGGCGTGGCGGTACGCACCGGCCACCATTGCGCCGAACCGCTTATGCAACGCATGGGAGTAGACGGCACGGTACGGGCAAGCTTCGGACTGTACAACACGCTGGACGAGGTGGACGTGCTCGCAGCCTCCATTGAACGCGTCTGCAAAATGTTTGCCTGAGCCCCATGCTGGAGAATTTCTACCATAGCGGAGTAATTGAAGCCGGATGCGACGAGGCCGGGCGCGGCTGTCTGGCCGGACCGGTATATGCCGCCGCTGTCATTCTGCCGCCCGACTTCCGTAACGACCTGCTCAACGACTCCAAACAGCTTACCGAACGCCACCGCTACCAGCTACGCGAGATAATCCAGCGCGAAGCTGTGGCATGGGCGGTGGGCGTTGTGGACAATCACGAGATAGATTCCATCAATATTCTGCGTGCCAGCATCCTTGCCATGCACCGCGCGCTGGACCAGCTCCGCGTTCGGCCCCAGGAGATAATAGTGGACGGCAACCGCTTCTATCCCTATCACGATGTGCCCCATACCACCATTGTCAAGGGCGACGCCAAATACATGAGCATTGCGGCGGCCAGTATTCTGGCCAAGACCTACAGGGACGACTGCATGGCCGGCCTTCACCGGGAGTTTCCCATGTACCAGTGGGACTGCAACAAGGGCTACCCCACCAAAGCCCACCGCGAGGCCATCCGCCTGCATGGCGCAACCGATTACCACCGCACCAGTTTCAACCTTTTGGGCACTTCGCCCCAGCTGGAGTTCGATTTCCAAGACTGAACCAGACTGTCTGCCACGATTTTTTACTCACTGCACCGGTGCAGCAATCCTTTTTCCGAAAACTTTTTCCGTCGGCGTTTGGGTTTTAGCGACGCGAAAAGTGGCGGACTTTTCCGCCCGAAGCAAAAAAAGAGTTGGCAAAGGTTGTGGGCGTGCCACATTATTTGTAATTTTGCAAACGAATTAAAGAATACACTTAAAAAAGAAAGAATTATGGCAAAGAAAGCACTTTTGATGATTCTGGACGGCTGGGGCGTCGGAACTCATGGCAAGGGGGACGTTATCTTCAATACCCCCACTCCCAACATGGACCGTCTGCAACAGGAAAATCCTTGCAGCGAACTGCTTGCAAGCGGTGAGAACGTGGGTTTGCCCGACGGCCAGATGGGTAATTCCGAGGTGGGACACCTGAATATCGGAGCCGGCCGCATTGTCTATCAGGACCTGGTAAAGATTAACCGTGCCTGCGCAGACGGCAGCATCATGCAGAATCCCGAAATTGTTTCGGCTTACGAATATGCCAAGGCCAACGGCAAGAACGTGCATCTGATGGGTCTTACCAGCGACGGCGGTGTGCACAGCAGCCTGGAACACCTGTTCACACTGATCGACATCTCCGGCAAGTACGGCATCAAGCAGACTTTTGTCCACTGCTTTATGGACGGCCGCGACACCGACCCCAAGAGCGGAAAGGGCTTCATCGAACAGCTTGACGGCAAATGTGCCGAAGTTCCCGGAGCAGCCATCGCCAGCATTGTGGGCCGTTTCTATGCCATGGACCGCGACAAGCGCTGGGAACGCGTAAAGGAAGCCTATGACCTGTTGGTAAACGGCCTGGGCAAGGACACGACAGACATGGTAGCGGCCATGCAGGAGAGCTATGACGACAGTGTGACCGACGAATTTGTAAAGCCCATCCACAACAGCACCGTGGACGGCACTATCAAGGAGGGCGATGTGGTTATCTTCTTCAACTACCGCAACGACCGCGCCAAGGAACTCACCATCGTACTTACACAGCAGGATATGCCCGAAGTGGGCATGCAGACCATCCCCGGCCTGCACTACTGCTGCATGACTCCCTACGACGCCAGCTTTACCGGCGTGCACATCCTCTTCCCCAAGGAGAACGTAATGAACACCCTGGGCGAATACATCAGCAGCAAGGGTCTGAAGCAGCTCCACACGGCCGAAACCGAGAAGTATGCCCACGTAACCTTCTTCTTCAACGGCGGACGCGAGACTCCCTACGAAGGCGAAGAGCGCATTCTGGTGGCAAGCCCCAAGGTGGCCACATACGACCTGAAGCCCGAAATGAGCGCATACGAGGTCAAGGACAAGCTGGTGGCAGCCATCAAGGAAGACAAGTACGACTTCATTGTGGTGAACTTTGCCAATGGTGACATGGTGGGCCATACCGGCATCTACGAAGCCATTGAAAAGGCAGTCAAGGCAGTGGACGAATGTGTGGGCGAAGTAGTGGATGCCGCAAGCGCAACCGGCTACGAGACCATCATCATCGCCGACCACGGCAACGCCGACAACGCCATCAATGCAGACGGCAGCGCCAACACCGCCCACTCGCTCAACCCCGTTCCCTTCATCTATGTAACAGAGAACAAGGCTGCGGCCGTAGAGAACGGCGTACTGGCCGACGTGGCTCCCAGCATCCTGCACATCATGGGACTGGCACAGCCCGAGGAGATGACAGGAAAGAACCTGATCAAGGACTGATGTTTCATATACCTTAATATATAATATACTTTCTATATGAACGTAAAGATGGAAGAGAGCTGGAAACTTCAGCTCTCTTCTCAGTTTGAACAACCCTACTTCCAGCAGTTGGTGCAGTTTGTGCGAGCCGAGTATGCTGCCGGAACCTGCTATCCGCCGGGGCGTCTTATCTTCAATGCCTTTGACGCCACACCATTTGACAGCGTAAAGGTGGTGATACTGGGCCAAGACCCCTATCATGACGAGGGCCAGGCCCACGGACTGTGCTTCTCCGTGAACGACGGAGTGGCGTTCCCGCCCTCGCTCCAGAACATTTTCAAGGAGATACAGCAGGAAACCGGTGCGCCCATACCGACGAGCGGAAACCTTACACGATGGGCGCATCAGGGCGTGCTCCTGCTCAACTCCATGCTCACCGTCCGCGCCCACCAGGCCGGCAGCCATCAGGGACATGGCTGGGAACAGTTTACCGATGCCGTCATTGCCCGTCTGAACGAGGGCCGGGACAACCTGGTGTTCCTGCTTTGGGGCTCGTATGCCATAAAGAAGGGGGCACTCATTGACCGCACGCGCCATCTGGTTCTCACCAGCGCACATCCCAGTCCGCTGAGCAGCTACCGCGGCTTTTTCGGAAACCGCCATTTCATTTTGTGTAACGAATATCTTATTAAGCATGGCAAACAACCCATCCTTTGGTAATATGCTCATGGTGGGCGACGTAATTGTCCACCTTGATGTAGTGACCGAGTATTTCTGCTGCGACCTGGAAGCCTGCAAGGGCCGCTGCTGCATTGAGGGCGATGCAGGCGCGCCGGTAAGCATGGACGAGGTGGCGGAGATTGAAAACGTCCTGGATACGGTATGGCCCCGGCTCAGTGCGTCGGCCCAGGCGGAGATTGACCGCAACGGAGTCTCCTATATCGACCAGGAAGGCGACCTCGTAACCAGCATCGTGAACGGAAAGGATTGTGTATTTACCTGTTATCACGATCTTCCGCTCGATGGCGGGCGTGTGGCCAAGAACTGCTGTCTGTGCGCGCTGGAGAGTGCCTTCCGCGAGGGAAAGACCCGCTGGCCCAAGCCCATCAGCTGCTACCTTTATCCCATCCGCGAGAAAAAACTGGGTGCTCTCGTAGGGCTCAATTACCACCGCTGGGACGTATGCCGCGATGCCGTGGAACTGGGCAAACGGCTTAAGATGCCCGTCTACAAGTTTCTGCGCGACCCACTCATCCGCCGTTTTGGCGCAGAATGGTATGCCCAGCTGGAAGAAACGGTGAAAGAAATGCGACGCCAAGGAGTGTTGCCCGACAATTCATTGTAAAAATCTGGCAATAAAAATACATTTTCCCCTCCGCAAAAGTTAAAAACGGATGTTCTCTTTGTCGTGCAAAAGAGAATATGTACCTTTGTGGTCATAATAAGCAATTTACATAAACAAACACATGAGAAAAAACTACTTTTCAAAAACCTTTAAAGCGCTGTTGGCCATTGTTTCCTGCTGCGCTTTTATGAATGTATGGGCCATTGAGATTCATGTACAAAAGGCCGGCACACTGCCCACACTGCTTCCCACCTGCAGTGAAAGTACCCTGAAAGTAACAGGTACCATTAACGGTACTGATGTCAAGCATCTTCGCCAGCTGATTGGCGCTGGTGTTACATCGTTGGACTTGGCAGGAGTCAAAATCGTAAGCGGAGGCGTGGCTTACGATGGAACCAACAAGACCGAAAATGATGTGATCGGCACCGCCATGTTCAAAGAATGTACCAAACTGCGCAGCATTGAGCTTCCCACATCCATCAGTGCCATTCACTCCAACGCTTTTGCCAGATCCGGATTGACAAAAGTAGACATCCCCAACAGTGTGTCCAGACTTGGCGGTGACGCCTTTGCCTATTGCAATTCTTTGAATACGGTTGTCATCGGCAGTAGAGTATCCAAACTGGACCAGGGTGTCTTCTACTCCTCTCCCGTAAAGACGGTTTATTCCAAGCCTCAAACCCCTCCAAGCGCACCGGCTTATTTCTTCTCCTCCAAACCAACCATCCGTGTCTACACCAGTTCTTTGGCTGAATACAAAACATCTAACTGGAAAGATTTTGCCGGAAGCTTTGTAGGCAATCTGGAGAAATATTATCCACAAGAAGCAGACTCAAGCACCATTATAAACGAACGCTTAGGCACCTACTTCGAAGACGCTGCCTGTACCCAGCTGAAAGCCGAATACCAGGCCATGAGCGATGAAGAACTCACCAAGGCCATGAGCGAGGGAGAAATGCCGTCTTTCATGATTGAGATTGCCATCAAGGTGAAGAACGACAATTGGGCGGCATACGAAAAAGATTTCCGTATCCACAACTACACGGCCTACAGCGATGCCAACTATTGGAATGACAAGATGAAAAGCAGTGGAGGTTCTTACATGGGCAACCCCACCGGTATCTACTGCAAAGATTTGAATCCCCTCTATGTCTTTGTGGACGGAGATGTACCCGAGAAAGCTACGCTTTACATGGCTGGATGTGTGGATAATGACCTTATCAGTAATGCCAAAACTGGAAAGAAACTTACCAAGGGTCTGAATATTGTAGACGGGACAAAGGATGCCCTCTACTATATCCTTTACACCGCTGATACAAAAGACAAGACCAAGAAACTGAGCGAATGGCCCGCCATCAAGATTCATATCCAGGGCGGAAAAGTGAACGGATACTACGACACCTCTCGCCATACAGAAAAGGACTATCTGACCCTGCTGAACAAAGCTACACACGATTTGTTCACCATCAAGGGCAAGGAATCTCTTTTCAACCTCAAGCGTACCACCTACAAGCAGGTATGGCCCAATAGCATAGACCGCAGTATCTGCTGGTTTGACAGCATGGCCGTATGGCAGAAGGAACTCATGGGCATGAGCGAGGCGGTAGTCAATGGAAAGCGTGCGCATTACCCCTACTGCCTGACCGGTGGCGAGGACATCTTCCCCACCTATTACAACAATCCCAACTTTGCCATCCAGGGCAATGAGTCATCTGCCGGTTATGCCAATTCCTCAACCTATCGTACCTGCTACAACTCACTTGAGTGTATTGCCAACTGTCTTAATGTGACAAACCCAAACCACGACGAATGGTGCGTAGGCCACGAAGTTGGGCACAACAACCAGGGAACCATAAACCTGGAGGGCGGCACCGAGGTGTCCAACAACCTCTTCTCCAACTTCTGCCGCTTCCTCACCGGAAACGTAACCTCTGCTGGTGAAGCGCTCTCCAGTTCCATGTATGAATATGCCCAGGGCATCCCCTTTGCCAAGCGTGGAGGTATGATGCGCATGTACTACCAACTCTATCTCTACTATCATTTGGGACAGCGCAACACATCCTTCTTCCCCGAACTGTTCAAGGAACTGCGCAAAGATCCCCTTACCGATCGTTACAAGAACACGAACAACAGTTCGCTCAAGTTCGTGCGCAAGGTATGCGAGATTGCCCAGGAAGACCTCACCGACTTCTTTGAGGCCTGGGGATTCTTTGTACCTTGCAGCAATCTGCCAATATCAGACTACGGCGACTACACCATGACCGTAAAGATTACCGACATCAACCGCACAAAGGCCACCATTGCCAAGTACACCCGCAAGAACCGCGAAATCCTCTTCGTTGAAGACCGCGTGGACTATGTGCCCAGACAAGGCTACTTCGCACTTCCCGGCAAGGAACGCCGCGACTCCCATCAAGTGGGCCAGTGCGGAGACCTGGGCCAGTTTACCGACTTCCAGCCCGGAGCAAAGGTTGAGCCTTCAAGTTATACCTGCATCCAGTCAGATTCACTCTATGTGATGAACGGAACCGGCGGTGTCGGCTTCATCATGCTTTCCCCCGATGAGAAACTGCGCTATGCCTCCAACTCACTGAAATTCTGCATCCCCTCCAGAGTGGAAAATGACTACACCATCTATTCTGTAGACGCAGACGGTACGCTGCAGCCCGTAACGATCGGCGGTTCCGGCACCGAAATTGTGAAAGTGGACAAAGTGGGAACGCTCTCTGACAGCCTCACCACCAATGCCATCAAGGCCATCATCAGTGGCGGAATCAACGGAACGGACATCAAGTACATGCGTCAGCTCATCAACGAGGGTAACCTCCAGTCCATCGACCTCACCGATGCCCGCATGGTCAGCGGTGGTCTGCCCTTCCTCCAGAGCTACAGGGCTGTGTCCAATGCCATTGCCAGCCATGCGTTCTTTGAGTGCATGAATCTGGTCGCCATCCGTCTGCCCAAGACAATTACCAAGATTGATACGCAGGCCTTCGCCAACTCCGGACTCAGAGAAGTCACCATCCCCGAAAGCGTAACCACCGTCGGCGGCGATGCCTTTGCCTACTGTCCGCAGCTCAGCCGTGTCATCATCGGCTCAAAGGTTAAGAACATGGCACAGGGCGTGTTCTACAGTTCCGCGGTCAAGGAAGCCTTCGTAATGGCAAAAACTCCTCCCACCATCGCCAACTACCTCTTCTCTTCCAAGCCCATTATCCATGTCTATGCCAGCTCACTGGCTGCCTACCAGGCATCTTCATGGGCCAATTTCGGCACACTGGTGGGCGACCTTGACGATTACGGCCACGTTACATCCGTTGAGCTGCCCGAATACAAGCCCCTGGATATGTTGAAGAACGCTCCGGTTTACGACCTCAACGGCCGTCGTGTAACCGACCTTCTCCCTGCCACCATCTATGTGCAGGACGGAAAGAAGTTCATCACTGCTCCCTGATTCAAGCAAGAACTTATAACTGGATAAAGGGGCTGAATCCACACAAGGGTTCAGCCCCTTGGTTTCTCCGTAGTCTTAACAAAGAATTTAACCAAGATATTTCGGTTTTTAGAACATTCCATAACTTATAATTGGCAACTTTAAGAAGTTAAAAACGTCCATTTTCTTTGGCCTACAAAAGAGATTCTGTACCTTTGTTGTCATTATAGGTAAATTAAACAAAATCACATGAGAAAGAACTACTTTTCAAACACATTAAAAATGCTGTTGGCCGTTGTCTTCAGCTGTGTTTTTATGAGTGTATGGGCACAGAGTGAGGTCCACGTAGAAAAGGCGGGTACGCTTCCTTCCTTGTTGCCGACAAGCGAAAACACACTCAAGATTACCGGTTCCATCAATGGTACTGATGTAAAGCACCTTCGCAAGCTCATCAGTGAAGGGAGTGTAAATTCGTTGGACTTGTCAGGGGTCAGAATCGTAAAAGGTGGCTCTGCTTATGACGGAACCAACAAAACCGAGGACGATATAATCGGCCCAACCATGTTCAAGAACTTCACAAATCTCCGCAGCGTTGAACTTCCCGCAACCATCACAGCCATTCGTTCCCAGGCTTTTGCCGCAACCGGACTGAAGAAGGTTGACATTCCCAACACTGTATCCACATTGGAAGACCATGTCTTTGCCGATTGCAGTTTTCTGAATACGGTTGTCATCGGCAGACGTGTATCCAGAATGCACCAGGGTGTTTTCTACAACTCCCCCGTAAAGATGGCATTTGTCAAACCCGAGACACCTCCAACCACATCCCCCTATTACTTTTCCTCAAGCCCCACCATTCGTGTCTACACCAGTTCTTTGAAAGACTATAAGCAGAGCGACTGGAATAACTATGGAACCCTTGTAGGCAATCTGGAGAAGTACCATCCCAAGGAAACAGATTCTAGCGCTATAGTAAATGAGCATTTGGGCACCTACTTCGAAGACGCCGCCTGCACCCAGTTGAAAGCCGAATACCAGGCCATGAGCGATGAGGAACTCACCAAGGCCATGAGCGAGGGCGGAATGCCTTCTTTCATGATTGAGATTGCCATTAAGGTAAAGAACAATAAGTGGGCTGCATACGAACAGGAATTCCGCATTCATAGCTACACAGCCTACAGCGATGCCAACTATTGGAATAAGAAGATGAACAGCAGCGGAGGTTCTTACATGGGCAACCCCACCGGTATCTACTGTAATGACCTCAGCCCTCTTTATGTATTTGTGGACTGTGACATACCGGAGAATGCCACACTATACTTTGCCGGATGCAGTGGAAACGACCTCATCAGTAACGCCAAGTCAGGGAAAAAACTCTCCAAAGGTCTGAATATCGTAGACGGAGCAAAAGGCGCGCTGTACTATGTACTATATACCGCCAACACCGAATCCAAGACCAAGAAACTGAGCGAATGGCCCGCCATCAAGATTCACATCCAGGGCGGAAAAGTGAACGGATACTACGACTCTTCTCGCCATACCGACAAGGACTACCTGGCGCTGCTGAGCAAAGCCTCACACGAATTGTTCACCATCAAGGGCAAGGAGTCGCTTTTCCATTTCCAGCGTAACACCTACAAGCAGGTATGGCCCAAGAGCATAGACCGCAGCATCTGCTGGTTTGACAGCATGGCTGTGTGGCAGAAGGAACTTATGGGTATGAGCGAGGCGGTTGTCAATGGAAAGCGTGCACATTACCCCTACTGTCTGACCGGCGGTGAGGACATCTTCCCCACCTATTACAACAACCCCAACTTTGCCATCCAGGGCAATGAGTCAGATGGCGGATATGCCAACTCCTCAACCTACCGTACATGTTACAATTCATTGGGATGTATTGCCAGCTGTCTCGATGTCACACGCCAGGACCATGACGATTGGTGCGTGGGTCACGAGGCTGGCCACAACAACCAGGGCGTCATAAACCTGGAGGGCGGAACCGAGGTGTCCAACAACCTCTTCTCCAACTTCTGCCGTTTCCTCACCGGAAACGTAACCTCTTCTGGCGAAGCGCTCTCCAACACCATGTTTGAATATGCCCAGGGCATCCCCTTTGCCAAGCGCGGAGGCCTGATGCGCATGTACTACCAACTCTATCTCTACTATCATCTGGGACAGCGCAACACGTCCTTCTTCCCCGAACTGTTCAAGGAACTGCGCAGAGATCCCCTTACCGACCATTACAAGAACACGAACAACAGTTCGCTGAAGTTCGTGCGCAAGGTATGCGAGATTGCCCAGGAAGACCTCACCGACTTCTTTGAGGCCTGGGGATTCTTTAAGACATGCAACAACCTGAAGATTAGCGACTATGGCAACTACACCATGACCGTAAAGATTTCTGACATCAACCGCACAAAGGCCACCATTGCCAAGTACGCCCGCAAGAACCGCGAAATTCTCTTCGTTGAAGACCGTGTGGACTATGTGCCCCGAGAAGGCTACTTCGCGCTGCCCGGCAAGGAACGCCGCGACTCCCATCTGGTGGGCCAGTGTGGAGACCTGGGCCAGTTTACCGACTACCAGCCCGGAGCAAAGGTTGAGCCTTCAAACTATACCTGCATCCAGTCAGACTCACTCTATGTGATGAACGGAACCGGCGGTGTCGGCTTCATCATGCTTTCTCCCGATGAGAAACTGCGCTATGCCTCCAACTCTCTCAAGTTCTGCATCCCCTCCAGAGTGGAAAACGACTACACCATCTATTCTGTAGACGCAGACGGCACGCTGCAGCCCGTAACCACTGGCGGCTCAGGCACCGAGATGGTGAATTTGACCAGGATAGGAACTCTCGAAGACAGCCTCACCACCAACGCCATCAAGGCCGTCATCAGTGGTCCAATCAACGGAACGGACATCCGCTATATGCGCCAGCTTATCAACGAGAACAACCTCCAGTCCATCGACCTCACCGATGCCCGCATGGTCAGCGGCGGTCTGCCCTTCTTCCAGACCTACAAGGGAGTGTCCAATACAATGGCCAGCCACATGTTCTATGAATGCAAGAGTCTGGTAAGCATCCGCATGCCCAATACAATCACCAAGATTGATGCAAAGGCCTTTTCCTATACAGGACTAAGAGAAGTTACCATCCCCGAGAAGGTGTCTTCTGTCGGTAACGCCGCCTTTGCCGACTGTCCCCAGCTCAACCGTGTCATCATCGGCTCAAGAGTAAGGAATATGGAACAAGGCGTGTTCTACAATTCCGCTGTGAAGGAAGCCTTCGTAATGGCAAAGAATCCTCCCACCATAGCCGCCTATCTCTTTAGCAGCAACCCCATCATCCATGTCTATGCCAAATCGCTTGCAGCATATAAGGCATCTCCATGGAACGATCTTGGCACACTGGTGGGTGACCTTGACGATTACGGCCACATCACATCCGTCGAGCTGCCCGAATACAAGCCCCAAGATGTGTTGAAGAACGCTCCGGTTTACGACCTCAACGGCCGTCATGTAACCGACCTTCTCCCTGCCACCATCTATGTGCAGAACGGCAAGAAGTTCATCACCGCTCCATGAGCGATGAGCGGTGAGTTGTGAGCCGTTTAGAAGACGGGAATATCAATAGGAGGGTGTGTCAAAATAGGCACATCCTCTTTTAATAATATCCATATAAATGGCGTCTGGAAGACGGGAATCGGCAACGTAGATTTATCAAGTAATATTCGTTCATCGCTCAACGCTCATCGTTCATCGTTCAACGTTCACCGCTCATCGCTCACTGTCAAACATTTTTACTTTTGTCGCCAATCACATATAGGTTTTATTATGAACAAAAATCAGCCAAATATAGTTCAAAAACAAACCTAATTCACCTCAAAAAACAGCCCTACTGGAAAAAAATAAATTTCCAACTGAGAAAAAATAATTTTCCAGTTGGGAAACAAAATTTTTCCAACTGGGCATTTCCGGCTTTCCAGCTGGATTTATACGGAAATAGGGTTTTGTAAAGAATTTTTATGGCATACGGATTATGTTTTTTTGACAGAAGTATTGAATTGGCTTCCCCAAAATGGGTGTAGAAATAACAAGAACCTCCCAAAGTCATCCTGAACTTGTTTCAGGATCTCACCGAGGGAAGGGGGTAAGTAAAGGCTCGCAGTGAGATGCTGAAACGAGTT